>CAZBKR010000134.1:0-5222 GCA_964492455.1 uncultured Oscillospiraceae bacterium | reverse complement strand
GCAAAGGAAAACGGTCTGGCGATCAGTGCGATCGGCTGCCATGTTGATTTCGTAGGGAACGACGATGTTTTTGCAGTGATCAGGAAGGGCATTGCTCAAACGCCGCATTTCGGTACCGACGTGTTCATTCTTGCTTCCGGGCAACGCACCGAAGAGGGGGACGGCGGCTATAAAGAGCTGATCGCGCGCCTGCGTGTACTGCTTCGCACCGCTGCCGGACAGGGAGTGAGGATCGCGCTGGAACCTGAGCCCGGTCACCGGATCGATACGACAGAAAGCTTCCTGCGGCTGGTCGAGGATCTCGACGGAGATCCCGGTATGTGCTGCAACTTCGACATCGGTCATTCTCATCTGCTCGATCCGGACATCCCGGACAGCATTTCCCGGCTGGGTTCGCGCATCGCGCACGCGCATATCGAGAATATGGGCAGTGTGCATCGCCATCTGGTCCCCTGGGAGGGAGACATTGATCTGGCAGCGGTTCTGCAGGCGTTGCGCAAAACCGGCTTCGACGGCGCGCTCGCATTCGATTTTTACAATGAAGCCTATCGGGAGGTCATGCCCCGGGTGGCTGACCACCTGCACGGACTGCTGGCCGCGCTGTAATCCGCCTGCCATTGTTTTCGCCCTGTTACAGTATGCGGACATTTCGGTGTGAGCCTTTGCAAACACTACACGACACAGCCCGGATTCATATAATGTGTATACAGGTGAACAGTTATAACGGCTGGCGCTGGAGAAGCATCCACTGGCTACGCACGATGGACAGCGAGGAGAGTAGAACCCCTTGAGAAAAAAAGCGCGGGAGGTCACTGCGGAGTTTCGGATTCTCATTGTCGACGACGACGTGGGAATCATTGATTCCCTGTCCGTACTGCTCAATCGGGCAGGGTATTTCTTCAAAGGCACCACCGATCCGCTGGAAGCGATCGAAATGGTGCGTAACGAGAAATTCGACCTGTTGATTCTGGACTTCCTCATGATGCCGATTCACGGCGACCAGGTCGTGGAACGCATCCGCAAATTCAACAAGGAACTCTATATTCTGCTGCTGACGGGGCACAAGGATCTATCCCCGCCGCTGCACACCATTCGGGAACTCGACATCCAGGGATATTGTGAAAAGAGCAACCGGTTTGACCAGCTGCTGCTGTTGATCGAGTCCGGGATCAAGTCGATCTCACAGATGCGGATCATCTCCAAATTCCGCGACGGACTCAACAGCATTCTGACGGCGGTGCCGCGGATCTACCAGCTCCAGCCGATCGACAGCATCCTGGAAGAGATTCTCATCCAGATTATGCCGATCATCCAGGGAACCGACGCATTCATCCTTGTGGACGACGTCAGCAGTCAGGAGTCACGAAACCGCAGCTTTTTCAAAGGGATCGGCAGGTTCCACGGTTCGATCGGGCACTTCTGGGAAAGTCTTTCCCCAAGGTTGATGGAAGATCTCGGCCGAACCCGGGCGACCTGTGAAAAAGTGTTTTCGGACACCGGAGTGCTGGTGCCCCTGCTCGACGAGTCCAAGCATTCGATCGGTGTGATTTATGTCGAGGGATGCGATCGGGACGACGGGCTCAAACTGCTGGAGATTTTTTCGAGTCAGGCGGCTTCATCGCTCCAGAACGCGTTTTTGCATTCGCTGGTCAATATCAAGAATGAAGAACTCGACCGCACCTATGTACTGCTCAAACGCCGCTATCTGGATACGATTGAAGCGCTCCGGAAAGTGGTTGACGCCAAGGATGAGTACACGCGCGGCCATTCCGACCGCGTCGCCTACTATGCCTATGAACTCGGCCGCGCGGTGGGACTGGACGAGGACGACATGGAAACGCTCAAGCTGGGCGGGCTTTTCCACGATGTCGGTAAAATCGGGACCGCAGACGATATCCTGCTCAAAGACACCCAGCTGAGTCAGGACGAGTTTGACGAGATCAAACGGCACACCGTCACGGGCGCGAACATACTCTCGGTCATCACGATGTTCAAAAACGTGGTTCCGCTGGTACGGCACCACCACGAGCACTTCAACGGGCGCGGTTACCCGGACGGGCTGGCGGGAGAGGATATCCCCTATCTTGCGCGCATCCTGTCGGTGGCGGACGCTTACGACGCCATGATGTCCAACCGCGTGTACCGCAATAAACTCGGGGCCGGCCAGATTGTCGAAGAGCTCCTGCGCGGACGCGGAACCCAGTTTGACAGCAAACTGGTCGACGCATTCGTGCAGCTGATCGACACGTTTATTCCCCCGGACCAAATCGGACTCAAAGACTTCTTCTCTGAGTATTAACCGGCCGGCCGAGGCGGTATGCCGCCCGGCCGACTTTCCGAAGTATAAAAAAGCGATCCGCGAACGGTACCCAAAGAGGCCGCGCAGGATCGCTTTTTTTATGAAATGATCGCCAGTTACGTGGCAGGTGCGGCACCGGAACCGCCGTCCGAGCGTTTCCGGTGCCGACGGCCCAGCAACCAGGCTGCCAGCAGAGAAGGCAACGCACCGGCCAGCGCCATCAACGCGGTCAGAAACCAGGCCAGGTCCGCGAACCCTTCGCTGGCGCCGGCCATCCGTACAATCGACCAGACCGCGCCCAGTCCGAACAGAAGTGTGGGGAGGTATTTCCAGAACGCGTTTTTCCGTCCCCGCTGGACCAGGGAAAGGATAAAGGTAACCAGAACGCCCCCCAGGGCAATTCCCACCAGAAGCAGCAACAATCTCCAGGCACCGGGGTCCATCATAGCTGTATTCCCCTTTCATACGAAGGTTCCAACTGCAGGATACCCCGGAGCGGACGCGGGGGCAGATTCCTGTGTTACAGACGATATACAATGGGCTTGTATAATGTGTAGTGGAGCAGACAACCCATATCCCGAACGAGGTGGACGAGCATGACCGATTGGAAAAAAGGAAACTGGATCGACGAGATCAACGTACGCGATTTCATCGTGCGCAATTATACCCCGTATGACGGGGATGAAAGCTTTCTGGCAGAACCGACAAACCGGACCCGCGCACTCTGGGATGCCGTTGCGGCGCTCATGACCCGCGAACGCGATGCCGGAGGGGTGCTCGATATCGACGAACATGTGATTTCTACGGTCGACTCGCACGCGCCCGGGTATATCGACAAGGATCTGGAGACCATCGTCGGACTGCAGACCGACCAGCCGCTCAAACGCGCGATCATGCCGTTTGGCGGCATCCGTATGGTGCGTTCCTCTCTGTCCGAATATGGACGCGAGATGGATCCGGCGGTCGAAAACGTATTCCGTTACCGGAAGACCCACAACGACGGGGTGTTCGACGTCTATACCGAAGCCATGCTTGCCGCACGCCGTTCCGGGATCATCACCGGACTGCCGGACGCTTACGGACGCGGCCGGATCATCGGAGACTACCGCCGCGTCGCATTGTACGGCGTCGGACGCCTGATCGAGGAGAAGAAGACTGCGAAACGCCGGCTCTCCTCCAGTATGACCGAAGATCTCATCCGTCTCCGCGAAGAGATCAGCGAACAGATCCGCGCACTTGAGGACCTTAAGAAGATGGCCGCCGGTTACGGGTATGACATTGAACGCCCCGCCCGGAATGTGCTGGAGGCAATCCAGTGGACTTACTTCGGCTATCTGGGCGCGATCAAGGACCAGAACGGCGCGGCGATGTCGCTTGGACGGATCTCCACTTTCCTGGACATCTACGCGCAGCGCGACCTCGAGGAAGGGCGCTATACGGAAGAGCAGATCCAGGAGTTTGTAGACCATTTCGTGATGAAACTCCGGATGGTCCGGTTCCTGCGCACCCACTCCTACGATGAACTGTTCAGCGGAGACCCCACCTGGGTGACCGAAGCGCTGGCGGGGATGTGCCTGGACGGCCGTCACATGGTCACCCGCATGACCTACCGTTTCCTGCATACCCTCACGAATCTGGGTCCCGCACCGGAGCCCAACATGACGGTACTGTGGAGCGTGCGGCTGCCGGAACCCTTCAAACGGTATGTGTCACGGCTCTCGATCCTGACCTCTTCGATCCAGTACGAGAGCGACGACCTGATGCTGCCCAAGTTCGGGGACGATTACGGTATTGCCTGTTGTGTGTCCGCGATGCGGATCGGTAAACAGATGCAGTTTTTCGGTGCCCGTGCCAACCTGGCCAAAGCCCTTCTCTACGCCCTCAACGGTGGCCGGGATGAAAAGTCCGGCGCACAGGTGGGGCCCGCGATCGCGGCGGTGAGCGGGGAGTATCTCGATTATACCGAGGTGAGGGCCCGGTTCGCGGACATCTGCGAGTGGCTGGCCGAACTCTACATTGACACCCTCAACGTCATCCACTACATGCACGACAAATACAGTTATGAGAAGCTGCAGATGGCGCTGCACGACGAAGACGTGATGCGCACCTCTGCCTGCGGACTTGCCGGGCTGTCGGTTGTGGTGGACTCGCTCTCCGCGATCCGGTATGCCAAAGTACGCCCGATCCGGAATGAACAGGGCTTGACGGTGGATTTTGACATTGAGGGTGATTTCCCCAAGTTCGGCAACAATGATCCGCGCGCGGACGAGCTTGCGGTCGATGTCGTACGCAAATTCATGGGGCGGCTTTCCATGCGCAAGACCTACCGCAACAGCAAACCGACTATGTCCATCCTGACCATAACTTCCAATGTGGTATACGGCAAAAAGACCGGCGCGACCCCTGACGGACGCAAGGCGGGGGACCCTTTCGCTCCCGGTGCCAACCCGATGCACGGGCGGGACACCAGGGGGAGTGTCGCCTCGATGATGTCGGTGGCCGGACTCCCGTACGACGATAGCGAAGACGGTATTTCCTACACATTCTCCATCGTGCCAAACGCGCTCGGGAAAGACAGCGAGGAAAAAGAGAACAACCTTGCCCGGCTGATGGACGCATATTTTACCGAAGGCGGTCACCATATCAACATCAACGTCATGGACCGGGAAGTATTGCTTGACGCGATGGATCATCCGGAGAAATACCCGCAGCTGACGATCCGGGTATCAGGTTATGCGGTGAATTTCATCAAGCTCACCCGGGAACAGCAGCAGGATGTCATCAACCGGACGTTCCACACGAGGTTTTAAAGATCAATGGCCACACCCGAGGAAAAAGCAAGCCGGGAAGCCGTCACCGGCCGGATCCACTCGGTGGAAACCCTGGGAACCCTGGATGGTCCAGGCCTCCGGTATGTGCTTTT
>CAZBKR010000133.1:0-5226 GCA_964492455.1 uncultured Oscillospiraceae bacterium | reverse complement strand
GGATGCCGAAGACTACGTGAAAGATTTGAAAAAAGAGGGCTTCGAAGCATCACTCGACAGCACCACGTCCGATGCGATCATGTTCTACGGCACCAACGACGACGATGCGTTAGTAATGTTCGTGTATAGTGTCGACGATGAGGCAGGCACCTTGACCTACGCCGAAGAGGGTTGACTGTCGAGGTCATCCTCGTCCGCCCGGTCAACCAGGTGCTGCCGCACCAGAGCCAGGGGCGTGGCAATACCGGACCCCGCAGGTAGGTTTCCACTTCCCGCGCTCATGAGTACACTTCTTCGATGCGCGCCGCGATAAATGCGTCGAGCTCCGGTTTTCGGGGCATCGCGGGGATGCCGCCGTAGCGGGAGACCTTGAGCGCGGCGGCCGCGTTGGCAAACCGGGCGATCCGTCCGAGTTCCCGGAGCGGCAGGGATGACAGCTCCGCGACACGCAGGTTGGACGCCTCCATGGTGCGGAGCAGGTCAAACAGATAGGCACCGAGGAATGCGTCGCCCGCACCGGTTCCGTCCACCGCAGTCACCGGGATTCCCGGCACGTCTTCCCGGCCGTCGCGGGTCATTACGGTACAGCCGTCCGGCCCCCGCGTGACCAGCAGGATGCGTACGCCGGACGCGAACAACCGGTCGGCCGATGCGGATTCATTCGCCGTCCCGGTCAGCAGTTCGAGTTCCTCGGGCGTGGCTTTGACGATGTCGGCCAGCGGGATGCCGCGCCGCAGCGCTTCCCGTCCCTCATCCTTCTCTGCCCAGAGCATCGGCCGCCAGTTGGGGTCGTAACTGACCAGCGTTCCGTGGCTGCGCGCAAACGCGGCGGCTTCGAGCGTCGCTGCGAGGGCGATTTCGTTGGTAAACACCAGGGACGAAAAATGCAGCGCGCGTGACCGTCCGATCACATCGTACCGGAGGGTGTCGCGGGTGAGCATTTCGTCTGCCCCCGGGTTGCGGTAAAAGGTGAAATCCCGATCCCCTCCGTCGAACAGATGGACGAACGCGAGGGTCGTGTGATAGCGCCCGGTATGGACCAGTCCTGTCGTGTCGATTCCTTCCGCGGCGAGCGTTGCCGCGAGGCGATGTCCGAAAAAGTCATCTCCTACCTGCCCGACAAACGCGGTGGATCCGCCCAGGCGGGCAAACGCCACCGCCAGATTGGCGGGGCCGCCACCGGCATTGGCTGCGTACAGCGGGGTGCCGTTTTCGGTCGATCCCATCGGGGTCATATCGATCAGGGCCTCGCCGACGGAGACCAGATCGAACCTGCCTGGATCTGTTCCGGTCCGGCTCACGGGATGGCAGCGACGGGAGGTGCGTCATCTTCCCCGACGGCTTCCTCCAGGGTGTCGTCGTCGATGTTCGGCCGGGTTCCCGGGATTTCGGGTTGCAGCGCGTCCGATCCCGCGATCGGGATGCGGATCACAAAAGTCGTGCCTACCCCTTCTTCGGTGGTAAAGGTCAGATCCCCGCCGAACGCGCCGCGGACCATGGAGTGTGACATATACAGTCCCAGTCCGGTTCCGTCTTTGCCTTTGGTAGTGATCATCTCGCGGAAGAGGCGGTCCGCGACGTTTTTGGGGATGCCGTTCGCATAGTCCTTGACCCGGAAGAGCAGCTTGTTTTCTTCCTGGTCGATCTCCAGGTCGATGACCCCGTTGTCCCTGCCATAGGCCTGCATCGCGTTCATGATCAGATTATCGAACACCTGCACGAGGTTTTGCAGTTCTCCCGCGATTTCGGTGGTGTCGTCGACCCGGGAGTGGACATTGAGCGTACACAGATGGTTTTTGAGTTCGTGCTGCATCAGGATTTCAACCCGTTTGAGCAAATCCTCGACCGTAAAGTAGTCTGTCCCCGTGGTGAACTGGACAGCCTGTCCTTTGACCGCCGAAATCACATCTGACATGTGGGAGCAGTAGGGCAGCATTTTGTCGATCCACGATCGCATGTCGGCCGCAATCTCCCGATGGTCCTGGGTGGTGACCTGGACGTCTCCGATCGCGTCACGGTACTCGTCCACAAGATCGCCGAGGGCTTCGAGGCCGCCCGACAGGGACATGATGGGGGTCTTGAGGTTGTGGGCAATGCCTCCGATCAGCTGTCCGAGAGACGCCAGCCGCTCCTGTTCGAGCAGGATCTGCTGGTGGGTCTGAAGCGCTTCGAGGGATTTTTTCTGCTCGGTGATGTCCTTGAGCAGGATCAGGGTACCGAGGATACGGTGCTGAGTGGCGATCGGCGTGATCTCGATCGTGAAGTGCCGGTTGAAACCCTGGGCGACGATGTTTTTCTCAAATACCACCGGGTGCTCGGTTTCGATTGCCTGGCGGAGATACCCCTGCATGGTTTCGACGTGAATATTGGAATCCACCACCGAGCGCAGGATTTCGAGTGCGTCGATATTGCGGCGGAGGTTGGGGACCACTTTACCGAAGAACTCCACGAAAGTCCGGTTGTAGTCGATCATGATGTTTTTGTCGTCCAGCACCACAAACGCGTCCGACATGTGGTCGACGATGCGCTGGAGCGCGATGGGGGCGATGTTGAGGAAATTGAACCGGAAGATCGCAAGAAAGAAAAACAGCATCGTAAAGAAGAAGGCCACAAGATTGGTATAGAAGTACACATCGATGACCTGGAACGTCAGGAACAGATTGAATCCGAACGAAACTGCGATGCCCAGCAGGATGAAAACCGATTGTTTGGAAAAGAAACCGGAATTTTTGACGGAGAAGTAGATCAGGAAGACCATGCCGAGCAGGATGCATATATAGGAGTACACCGTGTGGATCGGAAAATAGGGGCCCAGTGCCTCCGATCGGGTCAATGTCTCATAGACGATTTCCCGGTAGAACAGATGATGCGACCGGTTGGTGAACATCAGTCCGATCGCGGTAAGCGGTTCGAGGAGGGCAAACAGGTAAGGCCAGGTCAGCCGGACGTTGGTATAGGCGAATACCAGTCCCAGATACAGGATGGCCAGGGGGGTCAGAATCAGCCCGACATAGGCGATCGAGACCATCGTTACGCTGGTTTCGCCTGTAAACCGGTAAATGTACTCAAGCCCGATCGTGCCGATCGCCCAGACCAGCAGGGTAAGGATCAGAAAGAGGAAAGCGGTATGGATCTGCTTGCGGTTCCGGATTTTGGAGACGTACAGGAGAATGAACAGCATGAAAAAGACCGTCACATGGATGAGAATGAATCCCAATGTTCCCATGTGTCACGAGCCTCCGTTCGCGGTGCGCCGCGCCGCCGGACGAACCGCCGCGCCGGCCGCCGGTGCCGGCCTGATATGAGCGGCACCGAGCAACAACGTTGCGACCCGGTCCGGGTGGGTGTGGATGAAATAGTGGCCTGCGTCCGCCAGCTCGGTCAGACTGTAGGAGGCGGCATAACGGGTCCAGAAATGCCGGCGGGCGGCATAGCGACGGGTCATGGGATCCTGCTGTCCGACCAGGATCCGGACCGGTGTGGTGATCGGAGGAAGGTTTTGGCGGATACAGTCGTGGAAATACCGGTAGAAATCCTCAACATCCCGGCGGAATACACACATCGCGAACCGGGTGAACCCCGGATCCGCCTGTAGATCGGGCAAACCGATCCGGCGCAGGATCGACAGGACCCGTTTGTCCGAGAAAGGTCGCCAGGGATTGAATGCCCGCCCGAACAGACCGGCGACCCGGGGGGGCAGGATGGCACCGGAATAAAAGCCCTCTATCGGTACTTTCTCCTGTTCGAGCAGGCGGACCGTTTCGGTCGCGAGTGCCGCGCCCACACAGTGCGAGTACAGGATGATCGGACCCCGCACTTTACGGAGAATCTCGTCCACAACCCGCTTTGCGGTTTCCTGGATGGTTTGGAATGGTTCGGTCCGGCCGAACTCGTGGCCTTGGGGAGCAACCCCGTACACCGCGGTGTCGGGGGAGAGCGCACGAACCGCGGTCGCCAGTGCCTTGTAGTTGATCGCAGTACCGCCCCCGTACGGGAAGCAGACCAGGATGCGGGCAGCCGCGCCCCGTGGACCGGCCAGCCTGCGCAGCAGGTCGGAGGGTGCTTTTGCGGCGACCGGCGCGGTCGCGGCAGGCTCGTGCTCCGGTTCGACGACAACCCGGGTGACATCGGATGCGGAAGGGCGGGTGGCGACGGCGGCTTCGATGGTCGCTGCGGCGATGCCTGTTGCGTTGGGGACAGTTGGAGGCTGGGTGGTTCCGTCCGGAACGGGGCCAAGCACAGACAGCAGAGTTCCTGTCTGCTCCGCTTCGCGCAGTTGTACGAGCCGGGGCTCGAGCTGGCGCACGGTCGGCATGTCATAGAGGTCGGTCACGGTGAGCCCGCTGTCGAGGCGGGCGACGACCCGGATGGCGTTCAATGAGTCCCCGCCCAATGCGAAAAAGTCGTTGTCGATTCCGATTTTATCCCGGTCGATCTCAAGAATATCGCTCCACACCGATACGATTTCGGCCTGGATTTCATTATCGGGAGACACATAGGCGACCTCAACTTCTGCGTTTTCCTCGGGAGCGGGCAGGTTTTTGCGGTCCACCTTGCCATTTGCGGTGAGGGGCAGATGCTCCAGCGGAACCAGATACGATGGGATCATGTACTCCGGCAGACAGGTGGATAAATACTCCCTGATATCTGCCGGTGCGGTGCCGCCGGCAGGCACATAATAGGCGCAGAGCTGGCGGATGCCGAGCTGGTTTTCACGAGTGAGCACCACGGCTGCGGAGATGGAGGGGTGCCGCAGGAGAGTCGATTCAATCTCGCCCAGCTCGATCCTGTGTCCCCGTATTTTGACCTGATTGTCGATGCGCCCGAGGTATTCCATCTCTCCGCGCGCGTACATGCGAACCAGATCGCCCGAACGGTACAGGGTCTCGCCCGGCACGTACGGGTTTGGAACGAATCGTTGCGCCGTCAGTTCGGGATTGTTGAGGTACCCGCGCCCTACACCGTCGCCGCCGACACACAGTTCTCCGGGGACCCCGATGGGCAGCAGCATGAGATTTTTGTCGCAGATATAAGTGTGGAGTGTCGGAATCGGCCGTCCGATGTTGCTGACGTTTTTCTCGATCTCCTCTTCGCCTATTTCTTTGAAAGTCACGTGCACGGTGGTCTCGGTGATGCCGTACATATTGATCAGGCGGGTATCCGGATGACGTGTGAAAAACGGCTTGAGCAGGAGCGGCTTGAGAGCTTCCCCGCCAAAAACCACAT
>CAZBKR010000132.1:0-5325 GCA_964492455.1 uncultured Oscillospiraceae bacterium | reverse complement strand
CTACACCCCGCCTCCGGCTACTCCGGCACCGATGCCGCCGCCTGTGAGCCAGCAGCCTCCGGTACAGCCGCTGTATGCTCCCCCGCCGATGTATCAGCAGCCGGCACCTCCCCCGCCGCCTCCTCCGCCCGTCCTGCCGACCGCGCCGAAGGGGCCTCCGGACACCTGCCGGATTCTGCGTGCGCCCACCGCGCCTGACATGCCCGGGCTTTCGTTCTTTGACGGAACCACCGGACAGTACTTCCTCTATATGCTTTTGTTCGGCTTCCTGAACTCGCTGGTTGTGGCGATGCCGATCGTCCTGATCGCATTGTTCGCCGGCGGCATGGTGACAAAAACGGGCAACAGTTATGAACTCAATATCGATTTCGCCCAGCTCAACACAGGCACCACGATTTTGCTCATTGTCGTCGGGGTTCTCGCGCTGATCGTGATGCTGCTCCTGATGTCCTGGATGTACACGGTTCTGCTGCGCTGGATGAGCCACCACACGATCATCAATGATCACAGACTGGTCTTTATCGGACGGGTCAGCGAGCTGATGAAAAAGATCGTGATCTACTGGCTGCTGACGGTTGTGACATTTGGTATCTTCTCAATCTGGGTCCCCGTCAAACTGCTCCGCTGGAAAGCCGCGAACACCCGGTTCGCCACCTGATCCGGCGCCTGCCGTCCGATCGATCGGACCGGTATCCTCAGCATAACGAAAGTCCCGCGCACGGGGTATCCGTGCCGGGACTTTCTTTCTGGAGGGGGAGGTGACTCTGCCTTGCGGCGCCTTCTATATCGAGCCGGTCAACCGCCGGCGATGGGTCCTGCCCATGCGTGAATCCCACCAATGTTGGTGACGTCGGTATAACCGTTGCGTGCCATCCAGGCAGCGGCGCCGCTGCTGCGGCTGCCGCTGAGACAGTACACAAATATACGGCTGTTTTTATCCGGTACATGGCGTGCGATCTCGGTCGGAAGCCGATCGAGCGGTACGTTGATACTCCCCTTGATGTGTCCGGAGCGGTGCTCCTCCCGGGTGCGCACATCGAGCAGCACAATCCGGGGATCTTTTGCCAGTTCCTCCTGTGCGGCACGCATCGAAAGGCTTTTGGTGCCTCCGCCAAACCATCCAAACATCGCATTTCCTCCCTGTTCAATCCAATCCGCATACAGCGGATCTTTGTTTTCAGGGAGTAGCATAAGGCGGATCGCATCCGCGTTCCGTGATTAGGTTACACAAGAGATACCCCGGCACATATCCCTGCCGTCAATACAACCCCGTGATCCGGCCTTCGGCATCGACGTCGATCCGCTCGGCTCCCGGTGTACGTGGCAGACCCGGCATCGTCATGATGTCGCCTGCGAGCGCGACCACAAATCCGGCGCCTGCGGACAGCCGCACCGCCCGGACAGTCAGTACAAAACCGGACGGCGCCCCGGTCTTGCTCGGGTCGTCCGAAAACGAATACTGTGTTTTGGCCATGCAGACCGGAAGCGAACCATACCCCATGTCGTGGAACCGTTTGAGATCTTTTTGTGCGGCCGGCGCAAAGTCCACACCACCTGCCCCGTATACGTCGAATGCCAGAGAAGTGATTTTGCCTTCGAGCGATGCCCCTAAATCATACGCATAGCGGAATGTATCCGCAGATTCTCCGGACTCGGCCAACCGTACGACTTCCCGGGCGAGCTCCACGCCGCCCTCTCCGCCTCTGCCCCAGACCTCGGATGGCACCGCGCGAACCCCTGCCTGCGCACAGGCTTCGGCAACACAGACAAATTCCGCCTCGGTGTCGGTCGGGAACCGGTTGATCGCCACCACCGTCGGTATCCCGAACACCTGCTTCATGTTGCGGATGTGGCGCAGGAGGTTGGGCATCCCGCGTTTCACCGCCTCCGTATTCTCCTCCGAAAGACGATCTTTGGAAACGCCTCCGTTATGTTTGAGCGCCCGGATGGTGGCGACCACCACCGCCGCGTCCGGCCGGAGCCCCGCGGCACGGCATTTGATGTCGATGAATTTTTCAGCGCCCAGATCGGCTCCGAAGCCCGCTTCGGTGACCGTATAGTCGCCCAGTCGCAAGGCAAGCCGGGTGGCTGCCAGAGAATTGCACCCATGCGCGATGTTCGCAAACGGACCGCCGTGAATCAAGGCGGGGGTATGCTCGAGTGTCTGCACGAGATTGGGCTTGAGCGCGTCGCGCAGCAGTGCGGCCATCGCGCCTTCCGCGCGGAGCATCCCCGCCGTGACGGGCTTGTCCTCGAAGGTATACGCAACCACCATCCTGCGGAACCGGTCTTTCATGTCCTCCAGGTCTTTGGACAGGCAGAGCACCGCCATAACCTCGGACGCGACGGTGATATCGAACCCGTCTTCCCGCGGTACTCCGTTGATCCGGCCGCCCAGTCCGTCGGTCACAAATCGCAACTGGCGATCGTTCATGTCCATACAGCGCCGCCAGGTGACACGACGGGCATCGATACCGAGCGTATTGCCCTGATAAATGTGGTTGTCGATCATCGCGGCCAGGAGATTGTTGGCCGCTCCGATGGCGTGGAGATCCCCGGTGAAATGCAGGTTGATGTCCTCCATCGGGACGACTTGCGCGAGACCTCCGCCGGCGGCGCCGCCCTTGATCCCGAACACAGGGCCGAGGGAAGGTTCACGCAATGCGATCACGGTTTTTTTGCCGATCCGGCGCAACGCATCACCCAACCCCACGGTGGTGGTCGTTTTTCCCTCTCCCGCCGGAGTGGGGGACATCGCGGTGACCAGAACCAGCCGGCCTGCCGGCTGTTCCGAGGTGCGCCGGATGGCCTCGTATTTGATTTTGGCTTTGTAGTCACCGTACAATTCCAGGTCGCTACGCGAGAGTCCGAGCTCCCCTGCGATCGTCTCGATCGGATACAGCTCCGCGCCTTGCGCGATCTCGATATCAGATGGTATCGTTCCCATATTCTCCTCCTGACTCTTCCCCGATGTAAGCGTACCACGCGCGCGCAGGCAGGGGCAACCAACCCGGCAGACTGACTGCCGTCGGCTTCCGGCAGGACAGGCACTTTGCCGGATCGAGCCTGTGGTGCGGTGGCGCAGTGCTGTGACCGGGTTTATAATGGACGGGACATCTAGCACGACGGGAGGATTCCCCCATGAGAGACGGATTTGTGCGGGTCGCGTCCGCGACACCGGCCATCCGCGTAGCTGATTGCCGACACAATGCCAGCGCCATCCTGACCATTGCCCGTGAGGCGGCAAAGGCAGGTGTCAGCGTGGTGGTAACCCCCGAACTGTGCCTTACCGGATACACCTGCGGAGATCTGTTTTTGCAGCAGGCGCTGCTTGATGGCGCCCGGGAGGAGCTTCTCCGGATCGCACAGGAAACCGCCGCTCTCGATATCATCCTGCTGGTCGGGCTCCCGGTCGCTGTGAAGGAACGGCTCTGCAACTGCGCAGCTGTGCTGTGTCACGGCCGCATTCTTGGTATCGTGCCGAAGACCCACATCCCGAACTATGCGGAGTTTTACGAAAAGCGCCACTTTTCACCGGGCAACGGAACGTCCGATCTGACGATCGGAGGACAGGAAGTCCCCTTTGGTACCGATCTGCTTTTTGAGTGTGTAACGCTCCCGCACCTGGTACTGGGCGTCGAGATCTGCGAGGACCTCTGGGTTCCTGTCCCGCCCTCCTGTGCAGCGGCGCAGGCAGGGGCAACCCTGATCGCCAATCTCTCCGCCAGCGACGAAACCATCGCGAAGGCAAACTACCGGCACACGCTGTTGCGCAGCCAGTCCGCGCGGCTTATGTGTGCTTATGTATACGCGGACGCAGGCGACGGGGAATCGACCACCGACCTCGTGTTTTCCGGACATGACCTCGTATATGAAAACGGCCGGCTGCTCGCGGAGTCGGATCGGTTTGGCTCCGGATGGATCCAGGCGGATGTCGATCTGGCGATGCTGCAGGCCGAACGCCGCCGCCAGGATACCTTTATCGGGCCGGACGCAGCGCACGCGACCTCCTACCGCCGCATCCTGTTCGAATTGCCGGCCAGAGCGCTCGATCTCACACGTGTCTATCCCCCGCATCCGTTTGTACCCGCCGATCCGACAGAGTTGGCGGAACGTTGTGAGGAGATTCTCAACATCCAGTCCGCGGGTCTTGCGAAACGACTGGCTCACACCCGTTCAACCTCCGCAGTCGTCGGACTGTCCGGAGGGCTGGATTCCACCCTGGCGCTCATGGTCACCGTCCGTGCGTTTGACCGTCTGGGGATGGACCGCACCGGGATCACGGCGGTTACGATGCCGGGATTCGGAACCACCGACCGCACGTACGACAACGCGGTCACGCTGGCCCGCTGTGTCGGAGCGACGCTGCGCGAGATCCCGATTTCCGAGGCGGTGTCGGCCCATTTCCGCGATATCGGACACGACCCTGCGGTTCACGATACAACATATGAGAATGCGCAGGCACGGGAACGGACCCAGATTCTGATGGACATCGCCAACCAGACCGGCGGACTGGTCGTCGGTACCGGCGATTTGTCCGAGCTCGCGCTGGGATGGGCGACCTACAACGGCGACCACATGTCGATGTACGGAGTCAACGCCTCCATCCCCAAAACTCTGGTCCGGCATCTGGTGAAGTACGCGGCATCGATCAGTCCGGACGAGCTGCGCATCGTGCTCGAAGACATCGGCGACACACCGGTCAGTCCGGAACTCCTCCCGCCCGACGAAGCCGGCAGGATCGCACAGAAGACCGAAGAGATCGTGGGTCCGTACGAGTTGCATGACTTTTTCCTGTACTACATGGTGCGGTTCGGATTCCCGCCCGCAAAAATACTGCGCATTGCGAAGATCGCGTTTGCGGACATCTACGACACCGCGGCCATCCGGCGGGTTCTGGAGCTGTTCTATCGCCGCTTCTTCTCGCAGCAGTTCAAGCGCTCCTGTCTCCCGGACGGCCCCAAGGTCGGGTCGGTCACACTGTCACCGCGGGGCGACTGGCGCATGCCGAGCGACGCAGTAGCCCAAGTTTGGCTGGATGATCTGGAGCGTGCAGAGATCGATTAACTTCTGTGGATCGGCGCCCGGCATGCGCCTTGAGAAAACCGCCTATCGGCACTTTTCTGGTCTGTAACCTATGCCGAGCGACGCAGTAGCCCAAGTTTGGCTGGATGATCTGGAGCGTGCAGAGATCGATTAACTTCTGTGGATCGGCGCCCGGCATGCGCCTTGAGAAAACCGCCTATCGGCACTTTTCTGGTCTGTAACCTATGCCGAGCGACGCAGTAGCCCAAGTTTGGCTGGATGATCTGGAGCGTGCAGAGA
>CAZBKR010000131.1:0-5397 GCA_964492455.1 uncultured Oscillospiraceae bacterium | reverse complement strand
GCGCGCATGCCGATCTACGCCTTTTTTGCCGCGACTTTCTTTGTCAGCCACCAGGGATTGGTTTCCTTCTCCATGTACCTGATCGGCATCGTGGTCGCGATCCTGTCCGCCACGGTGCTGTCCCGGACAGTGTTCAAAGGAGCGGACGCCCCCTTTATCATCGAACTTCCCCCCTACCGGCTGCCGTACGCGCGCTCGTTGTTCCTGCACGTCTGGGACCGGGTCAAGGACTTTATCGTACGCGCCGGCACCATCATCTTCGCGATGACGGTCGTGATCTGGTTCTTGCAGTCGTTTGACTTCTCGCTGCGGCTGGTCGCCGACAACGGGGATAGCATCATCGCGGCGATCGGACGCGGACTGGCGATCCTCCTCCAGCCGCTCGGATTCGGCAGCTGGCAGTCAGCAGTCGCGATTCTGACCGGACTGGTCGCCAAAGAATCGGTGGTGGCCACCCTCGAAGTGCTTTACACCGGCGAGTCCTTTGCTGCCGCTTTCACTCCATTGACCGCCTTCGCGTTCATGGTATTTACCCTGCTTTACATGCCCTGTCTGGCCGCGTTCGGCGCCATCCGGCGCGAGATGGGCAACTGGCGCTGGGCGATTGCCACCGCCGCATACGGCACGGGCGTCGCCTATGTGGTTTCGCTGCTTGTCCACCAGATCGGCCGCCTGTTCCTGTAAGCCCCCTGGGAGGTGCTTGTCATGCTTGTAATAACCAATAACCAGCCCGGACTGATGGCGGCCTATGCTGTCGTCGGTGTCGTGGGATTGCTTGCACTTTGGATCCTGGTACGGTTCGTGATCCGTGCGATCCGAACCGTGGGATGCGGGTGCTCGCCGGCGGGATCTGCCGGGAAAGGGTCCGGCAGCAGCCAGGCGGGGTGCTGCCCCACCTCGGGATGCGTCGGGTGTCCGATGTCAGCAGGTTGCCGCACAGCCCAATCCGCACCGGGCGGGCGATCGACGCCCGCCGGAAAGGGGGACACACCATGAAAGACGCGATGGAGCATCCCGCTCTGACTGAGTCGGGTGAAAATTATCTGGAGGCCATCCTCAAACTGGAACAGCACCCCGGAGATGCGGTCCGCTCGGTCGACGTGGCCGCAACCATGTCGGTCTCCCGCGCGAGTGTGAGCAAAGCCATGCACCAGTTGAGAGAGACCGGCCTGGTCGATTTTGATCCCTACGGACTGGTCGGATTGACCGATACGGGCCGGAAAATAGCCGGCGAGATCCTGGAACGACACGAAATGCTGCGCCGTTTTCTCACGCAGGTGCTGGGTGTGGAAGCGTCCGTAGCGGACGCGGAAGCCTGCCGGATGGAACATGCGATCAGCCAGTCAACCAAACAGAAATGGATGGCGTATCTCCGGAAAATCCTCTAAAGTCGGATCAACCCGCCGGTTTCTCGACGAAAAACACACGGGTCATGACCAGGTCCTCGATCGGCCGGTTGGCAGTTCCCGCGGTCTCGGCGCGACCGAGCGCATCCACAACCTCCGTACCGGCGATCACTTTGCCAAATGCTGCATACATGCCATCCAGTTTGGCTGAATTGTCTGCAAGACAGACGAAAAACTGCGAATCCGCAGAATCGTAGGCTGCCGCATCCGAGCCGGACAGCCGACCCATCGAAACCACATAGGTTTTATGTTTGAGTTCGTTCTTGACTCCGTTGTCCGCGAACTCCCCTTTGATCGTCTTGCCGGACCCGCCGGTACCATCGCCGAAAGGACTCCCCGCCTGAATGACAAATCCGTGAGAAACACGGTGGAACTTGAGTCCGTTGTAGAATCCCGCACCGACCAGCGTCGAAATATGTTTCACGGTTCGAGGTGCGTAATCGGAGTACATTTCGATTATGAAGGCTCCCCCCTCCGGCAAAACACTGCTGGGAGCCATCACCACCGCAAACGTGCCGGTCGGTTGCTCCGCGATCGTGTACCCGTGGAGATCTGTGTCTCCGATGTCTGCGGCAATCGCCGCCGGATCGATGTCCTGCGGCCAGTTCCAGTCAGAGTCGTCGCAGGCCGCGGCAAAAGAGATGAGCAAGAGGGCGGTCAGCACCGCGGCGGTCTTTCTGGCAAACGCCGCACCTTTGATTGTCATGTCGGGTCGTCCTCCTCCGTTTTGTCTTGGCGCGTTTTACTATATCATATGCCTGACGGGGATGGTACCGTGTGCGTCCGAAACGGGGCCGCCACCCGCAAAGACCTCCGCGCCGGGAGGAGGGACACCCGGGAAGGAAACAGCATGCAGACATTTACGGTAGAAGCCTCCGACCACGGCAAGAGACTGGTGCGGCTCCTGTGTGCCCGATACCCCGCTCTTTCTCCCGGGATTGTGTTCCGCACCCTCAAAAAAAAAGACATCCGGATCAACGGCCGGCGGGTGACCGCCGACCTCACGTTGTCCGAAGGAGACGTGGTGGCGGTTTATCTGCCGGACGAAGTCCTCACGCAAGACCCGGACGTCGTTTCCGCCTCCTCTCCGGCTGCCATCCGCACCACATCCCCCCATGATGAATACGAACCCCGGGAGATCTACCGCGGTCCGGATCTGCTCATTGTAGACAAACCTCAGGGCATGGCGGTACACGCAGGTGCCCGTGTGCGCGGGACACCGCTGGTCGACCTGTTGCGCGAACGGTACGGCACCCCGGAACTCACCCTCTGTCACCGGCTGGACCAGGGGACCGGCGGGCTGGTGACGCTCGCGTTCAGCCGGGCATCGCTGGAAGCGGCACTCGATCTGATGGAGCGAAGACGGCTCGTCAAATTCTACCGGTGCCTTGTGCCGGGCGTCTGGGAGGCGACCGATGCGGAGCCCGACGGTTTCTGCACCCGGAACGCATGGCTGGAAAAACCGGACAAAGGCGGGCGGGTCTTTCTACACGACGCTCCTGCTTCCGGACGTCTGCCGGTGTGCACACGTATACGTCTGCTTCGCTCATGGAACACTCTCGACGGAGAACCGGTGTCGGAGCTCGAGGTGGAGCTGGTGACCGGGAGAACCCATCAGATTCGCGCCCATCTGGCCTGGCTCGGCCATCCGGTCCTGGGCGACGGACTCTACGGGCGAAATGCGGACAACCGGCGTTTCCTCGAGACGGATGGCGGAAAAATCCGCAGGCAGCAGCTGTTTGCAACCCGGCTGCTGATTAAGGAGATCGAAAAAAACCACCGGCTGGCGTATCTGGCCAACCGGCGGTTTGAAATCGAGCCGAAGTATACGGTGCGTCTGGAAGGGCTGTAACCGATTGGCGAATCAGAGTGACGCCAGCGCGGCGCGTACCGTGTTAACGATCCGGTCGATCGCCTCGTCCGCGGACAGTTCGGTGACTTCTCCGGTCTTGCGGTCCTTGAGTTCCACAATGCCGTCCGGTGCTTTGCGTCCGATTGTGACGCGCAGCGGAATTCCCATGAGGTCCGCGTCTTTGAACTTGACGCCGGGGCGTTCGTCCCGGTCGTCCAGGAGTGCTTCCACCCCCGCCTGTCCCAACCGCTCGTACATCGAACGGGCGAGCGCGGTCTGGACCGGGTCGGCCGCGTTGACCGGGACCATGATCGCGTGGTACGGTGCGACCGCAACCGGCCAGGCGATCCCGTTTTCGTCACAGTTCTGTTCGATGACCGCGGCCATGGTACGGTTGAGCCCGATCCCGTAACACCCCATCACGATGGGGTTGGCTTTGCCTGATTCGTCGAGATAGGTGCAGTCCAGCTTTTCCGTATAATGAGTGCCGAGTTTGAAGATGTGCCCGACCTCGATGCCCCGGCACATTTCCAGAGGAGCACCGCACTGCGGGCAGGCGTCTCCGGATACGACGGTACGAAGATCCGCGACCCTCGCGCCCTGTACATCCCGGGCATAATCCACATGGATCAGATGGCGGTCGGCCTGGTTCGCGCCGGTGATGAAATCGCGCATCGCGGCGACCTCGTGATCCACCAGAAGCGGCACTTGCTTTTTCATGCCCACCGGGCCGGCAAAGCCCACCGGCGCACCGGTAGTGGCCGCCACCGTATCGGCATCCGCGAGCACCAGTTCGATACACCCGAGCAGGTTTGCGAGCTTGGTCTCGTTGACCTCCCGGTCTCCGCGCACCATCACCGCGACCACTTCGTCGTCCGCGCGATACAGCAGCGTCTTCCCGAACCGTGCGGGGGTAGTTCCGAAAAATGCGGTCAGGTCTTCGATGGTCCGGACCGCGGGTGTGTCCACGATCTCCATGGCCGGTACCACAGCAGCAGAATCCGATGCAGCCGGCGCGGCGCAGGGCGCTTTTTCGTCGTTGGCCGCATATCCGCATGCCGGGCAGAACGCCACGCCTGCCTCCCCGACCTCGGACTTGACCATGAACTCCTGCGACCCGGAACCGCCCATCGCGCCCGAGTCCGCGTCGACGACGATGTAGTCCAGTCCGCAGCGGTCGAAGATCCGGCGATAGGCAGCGTCCATCTGGCGATAGGATCGGTCGAGACCCGCGTCGTCGAGGCCCGCGCCGCGGCCCGTGACCTCCGCCGCGTCGCGATCAAAACTGTAGGCGTCTTTCATGACGAACTCACGCGAACGCATCACGCCGAATCGGGGGCGCTTCTCATCGCGGTATTTGTGCTGGATCTGGTACAGGGTCACCGGGAGGTCGCGGTAGGAATGCGCGACACTTTTCACTGTCTCGGTGAAAGCCTCTTCATGCGTAGGTCCCAGACAGAACGGCCGGTTGTTGCGGTCGCTGAGACGGAACATCTCAGGCCCGAACTTGTCCCACCGGCCGGACGCCATGTAGAGCTCGGACGGGAGAATCGCCGGCATGATCAACTCCTGCGCGCCTGCGCGATCCATCTCCTCCCGCACAATCGCCTCCACTTTGCGGAAGGTCTTGTAACCCAGCGGGAGATATGCGTATACCCCGGAAGCCATCTGGCGCATCAGGCCGGCCCGCAGCATCAGCTGGTGGCTCGGAATCTCGGCATCTGCGGGGATTTCCCGCTGCGTTTTGAAAAAAAGATTGGAAACTAGCATGCGATTGACTCCTCGTCGATGAACCCGGAATGCGCCAGAGCGCTTCGCGATGTCCGGTAGCGGTTGTCAGGATTTGCAGCAGATCCGGGCGGTTTCCTGGGCGATCGCCAGTTCCTCGTTGGTCGGCACGACCAGAACCCGTACCCGGGAACCATCGACCGATATGTCCGACTCGGATCTTGCGACACTGTTCTTTGCAGGATCGATCTCGATCCCCATGTATCCCAGCCCTTCGCAGGCACCTTGCCGGACATCGTCGTTGTTTTCTCCCACGCCGGCCGTGAATACCAGCACGTCCACACCGCCCATCGCCGCGGCATAGGCGCCGATGGTCTTGCGGCAGTGATATTTGAAGATGTCCAGTGCGAG
>CAZBKR010000130.1:0-5436 GCA_964492455.1 uncultured Oscillospiraceae bacterium | reverse complement strand
GTCGACGATCTGTACAAGAAGATCGACGAAATCCTGTACGGCAACATGACGGTCGAGGAAGCGGTCGAAGCGCACTTTGCAGCGATGGCAAGCCTGCTCAAATAACCAGAGGACCGGAGGCGCAGGGGGCGGGTGGTGGGCCGACGCCGACCGCCCGCTCCCGGCCCCCATCAGAAAGCGACGGGAGGAACACATGAAGAAATTTGTCACGGAGGGACTCGGGAGAACCCTGGTCATCGAACTGGGCCGCGGCGAAAAAATCGTCGAAGGGATCTGTGCCGCACTGGAAGAGGCCGGGATCAGAAACGCGATCGTCGGCAGCGTGGTCGGTTCGGTGCAAAAGCTCGTCTATCATCGGCCGACGGACATGGGCGCCGCGGCGGCGGACGAGATGGTAGTCATCGAGCAGCCGATGGAGATCGGTTCGCTGACCGGCTCGGTGTTCGACGGGGCCGCACATTTCCACTTTGTCGCAGCCGATCCGACACAGACCTACTGCGGCCATCTGGAGCCCGGTTCGGAGACGATGTACCTGCTCGAAGTCACGATGGTCGAGATCACCGGCTGTAACCTGGAACGCCGGACCACCCCGGAAAAAGTCAAAAAGCTTTTTGAAAAAGAATAGACACAGAGTACGCATTGACCCTTATCCAAAAGCATCCGATAGGAGGACAAGGCCTTGTACAAGATGATGCCCGATCTCCCGCCCCTCTGTCTCAACGGGACGTGGAAGTATGTGCTCGACGAGACCGATACCGGGCGTGAAAAAGAATACTTCGCGGGAAAGACCGACTTTTCCGCTTGGAAGGACATGGCCATCCCGAACAACTGGTACCTGACCGAAGTGGGGGACTATTTCGGCACCGTCTGGTTCCAGACCTCGTTCCGGGTGCCCGCGCATTTTGCGGGAAAACGGCTTTATGTGCGTTTCGCCGCGGTCGACTATTATGCCGACGTGTGGCTCAACGGCGTGTTCCTCGGATCACACGAGGGCATGTTCAATCCCTTCGAGTTTGACGTCACCGGTGTGGTACGCATGGACGGGGACAACCTGCTGGTCGTCCGTGACAATGCCCCGCGCGCCAACGCGGAGTACAAACTCGCAGTCGACTCGGAAAACCCGCTCTCCAAAGACTACAAACGCCATCAGGCCGTCGACATCGATCTGATCAAAGGACACATGATCGACTGCATGCACAAGCCGGGGTCCATGACCAAGTTCCGCGGCGACGGCAACACCGGCGGTATCTGGGACGACGTCACCCTGCTTGCCCGCGAGGCGGTCCATATCGAGTATGTCAAGATCTTCACCCGCGTGGTCAAGAAGAAAGACTGGGCGGGCGACCTGCGCGACAAATACGACGGCACCGGACTCGTGGCCGCGGATGTGCGGATCCTCAACACCACCGGCCGGGTCATCGCGACCGATCTGTCCATGTCGATCCGCCCCTACAACTTTGAGGAAGACTACGAGGGCTTCCGCACCCGCACGGTTGTGCTGCAGCCGGGCCTCAACACCTTTAAACTGGTGGTCACGGTACCCGACGCCAGACTCTGGTGGACCTGGGACTTTGGGAAACCAAACATGTATACCGCACAGTTCAAAGTGATGGACGACACCATCACGCAGAATTTCGGGATCAAGGAAGTCGAACACGACGAGAAGACCGGACTCTGGACGCTCAACGGCAAGCGTATTTTCCTCCGCGGCATGCGCTATATCTCCGGTCAGTGGATGAGTGTCGCAAATCCGGACATGTGGAAAGACGACCTCGGCAAGATGCTGGACATGAACATCAACTCCATCCGCGTCGGCAGCCACGTCGAGAAAGACGGACTGTACACGATGTGCGACGAGATGGGCTTCCTGATGTGGCAGGTGTTCCCGCTCCACTATTGCGTCAGCGACTCGGACGATTTCATCGAGCGCGCGTCCGAGATGATCCGCGAGATGGGCGAGATGCTGACCAACCACGCCTGCATGGGGATGTGGTCCACCTTCAAAGAGCCCGAGATCTACAACTTTACCGAACGTCCCAACAATTTCTTCCGGCTCTGCGAGGTGCTCAAGGAAACGCTCGGCACGGTCGATCCGACCCGCTGGATCCACAAAGGCGACTACCGCGAAGGAGTCCAGAACATTATGATCGGGTGCTGCCAGCCGGGCGACCTCGACCTGCACCAGGTGAACTTCCAGCCCAACATCGTCGAATTCGGCGCGGCTTCGATCCCCTGCCTCGAGACCCTCAAGACCTTCATCCCCGAGGACAAACTCTGGCCGCCGCACTGGGATACCTGGGAATACTGGGGCCTGTTCTACGACCTGACGTTCAAATACGCCAAAGTCGAGATGGGCAGCTCGCTGCAGGAATTCATCGACAACACCCAGAATTATGAGGCCAAGGTCGTCAAGGAGCAGATTGAGATGCTCCGGCAACGCAAATACCGGCCGGTGGGCTCGATGTACCTCTACTACTGGTCGGATCCGGTCGCGATGATCGGCTCCGGACTGCTGGACTACTACCGCCGTCCCTACAAGGTCTACGATTCGATGAAGTCGGTGTACACTCCGGTCCTGATCAGCTTTGAATGGACCGCGGATCCCTACATCATCGGACGGGACAAGATCTTTCACCCCGCGACCGACTTTGTCGGCAAGGTCTGGGTCACCAACGACTGGGGTGCCGTCAAGGACGCGCAGGTGGAGTGGTCGATCGTGGAAAAAGCGACCGGCAACGTTGCCTGCTCGCACGCGTTTGTCTCCAACCTTGACGCGGACTCCAATGTCGTGATCGACCATGTCGTATGGCCGATTCCCGCGGACGCGCGCGGGGAGTATGTCGTACGGATGAAAGTCTCGGACGGCGACACAGTGCTGTCGGAAAACTACACCGACATCATCGTCCGCTAAACACACGGTGCAGAACGCCGTTCCCCGTCCGGTCCGGCCGGGCGGGGACGGCTTCTCCGGAAAGGCAGAATTCATGATTCGGACAGCGATCATCGGCGCCGGCGGCATCGCGGTCAAGCATGCACAGGCGATCAACCGGATTCCCGAACTGGACGTGGCGGGGGTGCTCGATCCCAACCCGGAACGCGCCCGCCTGATCGCAGACCTCTGCGGTTCGCGCGCGATCACCTCCCTGGACGAGGTGCTCGGGGAGATCGATATGATCCACCTGCTCACGCCACCTTCCAAACGGGTCGGCTATGCCCAGACCGCGATGCGCGCGGGCAAGCATGTCCTGTGTGAAAAACCGCTCGCGGTTTCCCTGGAAGACGCCTGCGCGATCCGCGATCTCGCAAACCAGACCGGGGTCCTGTTCATGACCGCGTTCAACATGCGGTTCCGGCCGGGATACCGGATGCTCCGGGACGATGTGCTGTCGGGGCGGCTGGGGGAGATCATCAGCGTGTGGAGCCACCGCGTCGGCCCGGGCTCCGGTTTCGGCACGCCGCTGGGAGACTCCTGGCGGACCGATCCGGATCTGGTCTGCGGGATGGCAATCGAATCGCTCTCGCACGACATCGACATGTTCCGGGGACTGGGCGTCGAAATCGAGACGGTTGCGGCACGCGTTCAGGGTGTAAAACCCGAACTCCCGGCGTTCGACAACAACGCACAGGTGGTGCTGGGGCTGGCGGGCGGGCGTGCGGGTGTCATCAACGCCAGCTGGTCCGCGCATCTCCCCACAAGTTCACGCGGTGTCGTCGGAACCCGAGGAACCGCCCTGATCCGGGGGGACGGATTCTTTGACTTTATCGAGCACCGGATCCGGAACGACGAGATGGAATACCCGCGCTCGACCTGGTTGAACGACCTGTTCGACGCGGAGTCCTATTACACAGAAAACCGGCACTTTGCGGACTGCATCCTCCGGCAGACCCGTCCGGACGTCACCGCGGACAACGGGGTGGAGGCCCTCCGGGTCTCGCTTGCGATCCTGGAGTCCAGCCGGACCGGCGAAACCGTGCGGATCGGGAGAACCCCGTCATGATCCGTCTCGCGTGCGCCACCCTGTCAGCCGAGGGATTCGGAGAAACCGATTTTACCAAAACCTTCGACCTCCTCCCGCGGATCGGGTTCCGTTTCGTCGAGTTCAATCTCTGGCACCCCTCTTCGCTCGCGCCTTCCGTCCTTCGCGGACTCGCGCGACGGAGCGACGCGGCAGGGCTCGTCCCGGTCGCCATCCATCTCGGGGGAGGACTGGGGGGCGATCCGGCCCGGGACTATTGCCACAAAGTGTATGCCATGCAGGCCGCCCGCGCGCTCGGCGCGGGGCTGATCGTGACCTCGGGCGGCAACCGGGGGAGCGGCGGTGGGCTGGAGGCGGTGATCCGATCCCTGCGGGCGCTGGCGCCGGTCGCCGAAGAACTCGGGGTTGGGATTTCGCTGGAAAACCACGCCGCCGACAATCTGGAAAATCTGGAAGATTACGCGCGGGTGTTCGACGCGATTCCCTCCCCGCAGGTGGGGATGTGCATCGATACCGGCCACTTCGAGGCTGCGGGAGTCGATCTGGATGCGGTCGTCGACCGGTTCTCCGGTCGCGTGAACCACATCCACCTGAAAGAGAACCGCATCTTTGGACGCAAGACCTTTTCCCGGTTCGGAGAGGGAAGTACCGACAACGACCGGCTGGTCCGACGCATGATCGACCGCGGATTCTCCGGTGTTCTGACCATCGAACTCTCGCCGGAGATCGGAGAACAGGACGGTCGGCCTTTTACGGACGCGGACCTGGAACGGCCCTATCGGATGTTTACGGTTTATGAGACCGATCCGGCTCCCGGCCGGAATCTATAACGAATAAAGCAGACCACCGGCAGGGCGGGAGACGTCCGGCCGGCATCAAAAACAAAGGAGAGACAACCATGAGAGCACTGAGAAAAGTCAAAGAGGGCGAAGGCGCGACCTTTGTGGACATCCCGATTCCCGAGATCGGAGAACACGATCTGCTGGTGCGCGTCAAAGCGACCGCGATGTGCAAATCCGATGTCGAGGTGTTCGAGTGGAGTCCGCTGGTCGCGGCCGCCAAGTACAAGCTCCCGTTCACGCTGGGCCACGAGTTTGCCGGCGAGGTCGAAGCGGTCGGGTCGCTGGTGAAGTCTTTCAAACCGGGCGACCGCGTGGCAGGCGAGACCCACATCCCCTGCGGGACCTGCTACGAATGCCGCACCGACAACCAGCACATCTGCTCCAACAACATGGGCGTGCTGGGACGCAACGTAGACGGCAGCTTCGCGGAATACATCCGGCTTCCGGAGATCTCCGCGATCAAGCTCCCGCCCGACGCGGACTTTGTCCAGATGTCGCTGCTGGAGCCGCTCGGCACCGCGCTGCACGGTCTGCAGAAAGCACAGGTGAGCGGCAAATACGTGGCCATCCTGGGCGTCGGAACCATCGGACTGATGGCTTGTGAACTGGCCAAGGCG
>CAZBKR010000129.1:0-5506 GCA_964492455.1 uncultured Oscillospiraceae bacterium | reverse complement strand
ACTTTGTGCAGCGGAACGTAAACAGATGATTGTAGGTTTCGACCGGGAAGTCTTCGCCCAGATGTTTTTGGAACAGATTCTTGAGATCCTCGTATTTGGGGATTTTGCCTGTCGGCGTGTCCAATGCGTCAAACTCACCGTGGATTCTCCCGTCCGCCCAGTGGAGCCAGACTTTTTTGGCCAGCTTGCTTGTCATGAAATGACCATCGGCGTCGCGCATGAAGTAGTTGTTGCTGAAAATGCGCGGGGGATTCGCGACGGATTCGCCGAACCGGATGTTGTTCATCGTGTACTGTCCAAGCGGGTAGGAGACGAAGTCCATGTTGGCCATCGGATCGACGGTGCGAACACCTTCGGCGCCAAGGGTCGCGCTGGTGGTCTCGGATTCCAGTGTTGCGGCTTTGAGCAGGATCCCGTCGCGCCAGCCGGGAGATTCTTCGACCGGCACCGTCGTATCGCTGTCGCGGCCGCCATACAGAATGCCTTCAACCCTCACGCCGGATTTTGATTCAAATCCTTCTTTGTCGATGTTGTCCAAATAGTCCAGACGCATAGTGTACCGGGCGTTTGCGTGGGCGACCCCTACCTCGTTGCCTTTGGCATCACGGATACCCGCATGCCAGGCCCCCAGGTGGTTATTCCCCTCTTTGGGGGTGTCTACGCCCATGCCAAGCCAATACGGGTTGTTGTCCGGTCCCACGAGAACATTGGAGAAGATGACTTCCTGATTTTTCATGAGATTTTCGAAAATAACCGGGTCGTCTTTCGCATTGACATCCTTGATGATCCCAAACATGCCAAATTCGACATTGACGGCACGGAATTCCCCTCCGATGTTGCGGAAGTAAGCGATGTCGTCTCCGACGATCTGCTCACCGGGAATCATCGCCGTGGAGGTTTTCCCGCAGGCAGATGGATACGCGCCGCAGAAGTAGGTCTTGCGGTCTTTTTCCTTGTCGATGGCGGCCATGACGAACATGTGCTCGCAAAGCCAACCTTCTTTACCGGCTTTGTTGATAGCCAGGCGCATGGAATGCTTCTTGAGTCCGACCGAGTTGCCGGCATATTGGTTGTTCATCGAATACACGATATTGTTCTGCGTATCCATGTAAATCCGGCGCTTATCGAGGTTGACCGTATTACCACGTGCATCCAACTCACCCGCGGAATGAATGAACCGGAAAAAATCGCCTTTTTCGGTGTCTTTCATCTTGAGAAAATGATCGTACGCAGAACGGTACAGGATGAACTCGGAATGCGCGACGTACCAGCTGTCGGTAAATTGAACGCAGGGAATGGTGAAGGCGCTTTCTGTCGGACCTTCGGAGAAGAACTGGACCACTGCGGCTTTCCCTTTCATGATTCCCTTTGAAATCGACATGATTTCGGCAAGGCCTTCTTCGTACTCGATGGCATTGAGTGCCTTCATGTTATCGAGATTCTCTTTATAAACCAGAAAGCGGGTTCCTTTCTTGTCGCGTCCCTGGTCGGAATAGCCGTCCCAGTGAATGGTCTGCTTATCCCGGGACAATGTATGCTCTTCCCCGAGTGTGAGTGCCTGATTGCGGACATACTGGATGTCTGCTTCACTGTCTGTACAGACAAATACAGACGCTGGTTCACAGTGCTCGACGAACGAACCAATAAACTCCATGACTTTGTCGTTGTGGAGCGCTGCAAGTTTTTCGTAGCTTTCCTCGCTCATTTTGGATTGCAGCAGGACTTGAAAATTTCCCATACACAGACTCCTTCTGTTGGATACTGGGTGCGCGGTCGTCCGCACATCGGCCGATGACGACAAAAATCCGCCCGTCGATGAGGGCGGACTTATCAAATATGAAAATTATACCACAGCCGGCAGTCTTCAGCAGAAGGGATTCCAGCCTCGGGAAGGCCGGGCTGCCATCAGGACAGGTCCAGCCATTCGACCGTTTTTTGTCTGTCTGCTTTTCCGTCCCGGGCCTGGTCGCGCAGATGGGACGCCTCACTTTCCCATTTCTGGAAAGCATCGGCATCGAGTTGACCTCCGACCCGCATTTGCCTGTATTTGCGATGGTAGGCTCTGGTATAGGCACGCAACAGCGGATCTTCCCGAACACGCTCCCGATATCGGGTAGAAGCTCCGATCGCCTGGCAGGTTCTGGTACCTCCGGCTGCAATCCGGTCGCAATAGCGGAGATTCCGGTTGCCGCGCAGGAGGAGAAAGCGGCCACATTGCGCACATCGGCGGACACGAAGATCCAGCTGCACCATTTTCATGAATTCTGCGGTCGCCAGTATCAGCGGGTTATTATCCGCATACCCTTCCGACAATTGCGGTGGAAAATCACGGAAGTGATCTTTAAGCCGTACCAGAAGAGGAACACCCAGGTTACCGAGCCGTTGTCCTCCGGTGTCTGCTGCCCTTTCACCGGACCGGTCCAGCAATGCTTCGATGGAGGAAAGTCGGGACGGATCTGCAAAAGAATAGCCGGCGTGTAACGACTCCGGTTGGACAGGGAGATGAAACGCCTCCAGGGCGCGCCCGATCAGATAACGTTCACTCGCGGAAAACGATACCAGGTGGATTGGCCCATCCGCATCGAGACAGAGCTGGACAGCAATCGCCAATGCACGCTGACCGGCGAAGTAGTCATACGTTTTCAACCACTCCAGCGCGGTATTCCTGTCACTGTCTTCCTCGTTCAACCGGATGTTCCGGAAATAGGGATGATGTCCGAAATCACTGCCGAAACCGGAACGTACCAGCCTTGCAACTTCAGCCACGACTGCAGCGGGGCCTGCAAGACCGGAGGAGACTTGTTCTTCCAGTCTTTTTCTGGTGTTCTCATATGGTTGAAAATCCATATCGAGGAACCGTACCAACAGACGGCCGACCGGAAACCGGATCGTTCGTCTTTTGGGATAGGATTCGGATGGCTGCACAAAGGCGACTTCCGCCGTTTCATCGTCAAATTTGATATAACCCATGGGGATTGCCTTTCCGATTGCTATCTGATCGAAGTGTGGTAAGAATCAAGAATAGAACAACAGTATTATACATAACTTGCACCGTAAAGTCCTTTAAAAAAAGGGTAAAAGTCAATCAAACCACTACGATAGCGTAACAAATTATTCTTGATTTTTTATGTGCAGTCGAGAAGAATGTGAATCCAACCCGTTCGAAGAGTCGCCAAGGCGATATAATAGAGTCACGAGAGGAGGTGCACCGATGGTTGTCGTATTTGTACGCCACGGTATCGCGGAAAAATCACGCGGTCCGGAAACGGATGCAACCCGTGAGCTGACCCCCGAAGGACGTCGTAAAATAGCCCGGATTGCCAAAGGGCTGGAGCGGATGGTTCCCGACCTGGAAGATGCTTTTCTATGGACCAGTCCGCTGGTCCGGGCACGACAGACCGCGGAAATCCTGGCGGACCGGCTGGAGACGCTGCAAGGACTCAAAGAGCAGCCTTTTCTTGCTGAACCTGAGTGGGAAGGTCCTGCCTCTGCACTGCGATCATTGCCCAATAACGCAACGGTGTTGATGGTAGGTCATGAACCCTATCTGGGGGACTGGTGCAAAGCCCTTTGCGGTGCACGCCTGTTGTTTCGGAGAGGCGGTGCCGCCGCCGTCGAATTCCCGGATGGACCGGACGGACCGGGGACACTGCTGTGGTTTGCCCAACCCCGCATGCTCCAGATGATGCGGCGTGACAACAGAGAATAGACGATGGACTCGCGGATCTCCGTGGAACAGGAACGGGAAATCAAACTCGTATTCCGCTGTCAAGGGGACTTCCCCGACCGCGGTTCTTTCGAACACAGCCTGAAACGGTCGCTGGCGCGCTGCACGGCGAATATTCAGATCACGCGACTTTCAACCGGCAGGATTGTATCCGAATACTGGGACACGGATACAGGGACTCTGGCGGCGGCCGGCCTGTCCTTGCGCGTCCGGACAGACAGGATGTCACAACGGACCACGGTCAAAGCCGTTCCCGAGGGGGAAGGTTTCTCCGGAGAGATGTTGCGGCATCGCGAGGAAGTACATATCCCCGGTTCTCCCGTAGAAGGGGCATCGCCGGATCCGGCGATGTTTCGGAACACGCCTGTCGGCAGCCGTTTACTTACGGCGATCGGCGGAATGCCTCTTCAGCGCATATTTGTCACAGATGTCAAACGGGATGTCTATGAAATTTCGATACCGGGCGACACCCGGCTATTCCTCATGCTGGATGAGGGGTGGATCCGGTCCGGAACACGTGCTCTGCCGGTCCGGGAAGTGGAGCTGGAATGGCTTGCGGGTGACGAGTCTTCCCTGTACCGGATCGCAAAGAATCTATGCAACACCTTCCGGGTAGTACTGGGTACGGAGGGCAAATCCAGCAGGGGGTTGCGTCTGGCGGATCGACCCGTCCCTTGCTTGCCGGCGGAATCACTGCCGTCTGCCCGTCCGGACCGCTCGCCCGGTGAAACCGCAGTAGCGGCTTTCCGGATTCTATTGGCACGGATCGCAGCGGGGCATGCCCGCTTTTGCGCGCAACCGGAAGATCCGGATTGCCTTCATGATTTACGGGTGGATCTTCGACGTCTGAGCTCTCTGATCGCCCTGCTGAAACCCTGTCTGGAAGTCAAACGGCACCGCGCTTTGCGACGCGCGGTACGCCGTCTGGTTCGTCCGACGGCATCACTTCGGGAAGCGGATATGCTGGCAGACGCATGGCAACGGTATCGGCATTCCTCCCTTGAAGTTACTCCTGCCCCGGACCGGATCGGCAAGCGAATGGTTCAGCACCGCAGAGAATGTGCAAAACAGGCGATTCATAACCTGAACCGGGTTCGATGGTCGCGGGCGATGTTGACACTATCGATCTGGGCAAGCGCTGCGGATTCTTTGGAGAAGATGGTTCTGACCGAGGAAGATGTCAAAGCGCGTTTGGGCTTCTTTTGGGAAGATCTTCTTCGATCAGGAAGACAAGCCGGGCCGGGTTGTTCCGCGGATTATCACCGGTTGCGCGTGGCTGTGAAACGCTACCGCTATTTATCCGCCTTCTTTCCCGGTTTCCACGATGGCGCCCTCCTTCAGCCCAACGGGGGCGGAGAGTATCTGCATACATTGCAGGACGCACTGGGCGACTGGCACGACGCGCAAGTCAATTTAGATCAAGCTTGCAGCCTGCTGTCGGGACTGCGTGGTGCGAGCGTTTTTTTGGCCTGGCTTGCGCGGGAATGCGCACAACGGCTGGAGACGTGTAAACGTCTTTTAGAGAAATATCTTGCAGATGAAAGGCTGCGGTCGCCGTAATGCGGGAAGCCAGGGAATGGAACGGGGGTGTCATGGATCGTTTATAATGGGTCCCATCACATATGTCAGGAGCAGACGGCGATGGAGAAAGTACGGTTTGGTTTGATTGGGGTCGGGAACATGGGCAGCGCGCACGCCCGGACCCTCGCAGCGGGTACAATCGAGGGTGCCGAATTGGCAGCCATTGCAGACATCGATCCCGAACGAATCGAACGCATC
>CAZBKR010000128.1:0-5555 GCA_964492455.1 uncultured Oscillospiraceae bacterium | reverse complement strand
TGTGCCGGATGATCTGTCGCGCCTGCCTGATCTTTTCTTCGTCTGTTCGAGCTCCGAATTGCAGGATCAACCTCTCTTCCAAACCGTCGGTTTCATCTGAGAGCCGGCAAACCAGATCGACCAAACTGTCTTTGGTAAGGCGTCGCAATACAGTCCGGAGTTCCGGAGGCGACGCTGCCTCCATTTCGTCGCTGTCCGTCTCTGTTCTTTGGTCGCGCAACACCATCCAGACCGCCACCTGGTGTTTACAGTAGCGTCCGCCATCGTAAGGACAATCGCAGCGGGAGTCGAGGACTCCTCCGTTTTCGTCCAGAGAAACCTCGACTGAATACGACTCACTCCCTTCCACTCGCGCCTCATATCGGCGAGCGGCGAGTGATCGAATGTCCGACACCCGATTCTGCTCGTAATACGTTTGTCCCCGCCGCAGGATGTCCGGATGAACCCATTGTTCAAAGTTGAACAGTTTCATTTTTGGGGATTTCATTCAAACTATCCTTTCTCTTTCACTCCTTCGACCCAATCGGAGCGTCGCAAAAACGGTTCTCTATATGAAGATGATCCTTGTCTTTCAAATCATACATCATGTCGCCTGTGTGACGCCTGCGCGGCAATGCAGGGCGTAGGATGGGAGTGTGACTACAAACCTCACGCGCGTCACAGGCGCGCATTACATTGGAGGACAAACTGATGGATCTAAACAAAATCGTGATCAATCTCTGGTTCGACACCCAGGCGGCCGAAGCCGCGGACTTGTATATGCACACATTCGGAAACAGCCGGCTTTTGAGCCGCGCGACTCTCACGGGGACACCCTCCGGGGAGGTCGACCTCCTCACGGTCCAGCTCGAGGACCTGCATCTGATGTTGATGTCCGCCGGACCCGCATTCCGGATCAACCCCTCGATCTCGTTCATGGTTTCCTGCGGGACCCGGGAAGAAGTCAAGCGGATCTGGGATGCCCTGATTGAGGGCGGACGCGCCCTGATGCCGCTCGACAAGTACGATTTCAACGAGTTTTTCGGCTGGGTGGAGGATCGGTTCGGGGTCTCCTGGCAGATCCTGCTGACCGGAGACGCACCGGTGCCAAACCGGATCCGGCCGATGATGATGTTCACCGGCAAAAACGCCGGGCGCGCCGAAGCGGCCATCCGGCATTACACCTCGGTACTCCGCAACAGCGAAATCCGGTCGATCGTCCGGCACGGGCCACTGGCGGATCCTGAAACCCCGGACATGGTTATGCAGGCGGATTTTGCTTTAGAAGGACAGTCCTTTACCGCGATGGACAGCGCGTTCGATCACGCATTCGGATTCAACGAGGCAGTGTCCATTGTGGTCAACTGTGAAACCCAGGAGGAAATCGACCGGCTGTCCGACGCGCTGTCAGCCGACCCTGCAGCAGAGCAGTGCGGTTGGGTCCGGGACCGGTTCGGGGTGTCCTGGCAACTCTCTCCCGCCGTCCTGAACGACTGGATGCGGGAGGCCAGTCAGGAGGCGCTGGATCGGGTCACACAGGCACTTCTTCCCATGAAACGCATCGACATCGCCACGCTGGAACGCGCCTACCGGGGGGAGTAAAGGGCTACCCCCTCACTGAGGATTCCTAACGTCCCGCGGCAAGCAGAAACGCCCGTATCAATGGATGGATCGTGTCCGGTGCTGAAGCGTATTGCGGCTGGAACAGGGTGACAATATGGAACCGGAGGCCGGTACATTCCAGCAACCGGACTTCACCCGTCTCATCCGTTCCCGACGCCCGGAATCCTGCGGCTTCGAATTGCGCACGCAGAACCGGGTTCAGTCCAAACCGGCAGGTGAACCGCTCCACTGCGGTTTGCTTACCGTATATGGCGCACGCCTGCGAATCCGGAAGGAATCGTACCGTCCGGTCCTCACCGACAAACGAGCAACTCATCGGTACGACCGCCAGGTCGTCCGGATCCGCGTCCGGGCGGATCTCCGCATGTGCTGCGCGCGCAAGCCCGAGCACATCGCGCGCGAATCCGACCACAGCGTGCTGCGCCCCCTGGCAGGTACCCAGGTAGGGAACGTTCCTCTCCCGCGCAAACCGGATCACCTCCAGCGCGCCGCTCGAGTTCCGGTACTCACCGGGACCTCCCCACAATCCGTCGAGCCTGCCGAGTACCGCTGCCGTGTCGCCAGCTGTCTCCACAACGTCCGTCGGAATCCACTCGATCGAGACCTCCCTGCCCAGCGCGTCTGCGGTGTGGCGGATTGCAGCCTCGGTCGCGTCATGCGACGGCCGTCTCTCCTCCCGGTCTCCGAGAATACCGATTCGCAAACGGTTTTCCATGCCGACACCTCCCGCCTTCCGCTCCGCGGCGGATGTTCTATTTTCTCCAACTCTACGCCCACGAGGCCTATTTTTCTACGAACTCAAGCAACGCTTGCATGCCGTCCCCTGCTCCGCGGCCCTTTCCGCAACCGACTCAACCGACACTTGCTTTTCCGTCAGGCATCGGTTTGCTACAGTGGGGTTGGTGATCACCCCGTTAAAACCGTTATTTGAAAGAACGGGACATCGCGCGACGGTGTCCGGGAAGGAAGAAGACATGTTCAACACCATTTCGACCGGTAAAGCGATCGCGGAACTGCGCAAGCAAAAGAACATGACGCAGATGGAACTTGCGGACCGCATGGGCGTGAGTTACCAGGCGGTCAGCAACTGGGAACGCGGCAACTCGATGCCCGACATCTCAAAGCTCGAAGACCTGGCCCGTGCGCTGGACGTCACCATCGACCAGTTGCTGGGAAACGAAGCCCCCATCCGGCTGGCGAAACATTTCATCGCGGGAGATGAGAAAGAATACATCCGGGAAGAAAAGGCAGGTCTGGAGGACCTGGAGGAAATCGCCCCGCTCTTGAAACCCGAGCAGGTGGGTGGCGCGTTCGAGGCCTTCGCCGACCGGCCGGACAAACCGGTGACGCTGTCCGCACTCGCGGGGCTGGCACCTTTTCTCGGCAAGGAGTATCTGGACCGGTTCGTCCAGGGCATCGAAGTCGGGAGCATCCGGGAACTCGTCGGCATCGCGCCTTTCCTGAGCCGTGAGTCGATCAACACCCTGGCGGGCAGGGCGGCAGAAGCCGCGGATCTGGATGCGCTCGGATCGATTGCGCCTTTTGTGTCCAAATCGGTTCTGGACGACCTCGTCACCCGGTCGCCCGACTTGAAAGTCAATCTCGCCAAGCTGGCCAGGCTCGCACCCTTTCTCTCGAAGGAGACGTTGGGCGATCTGGCGCTCCAGGCCGTAGAATCCGGCTCAGCACGGGATGTCGGACATCTGGCGCCGTTCCTCCCCAAGCATGTGCTGCATCAACTGGCCGACCGGATTCTCAAAGAGGACGGGGTTTCCGGTCTGCGAAAGATCGGCCCGTTTCTGTGAGTTCTATGGGGGTGGTGCGATCCGGCGCTGCCTCTCCACTTCTCTCTGGAATTGCCCAAACGGTTAAGTAGTATAATGATCTGGATGCACAACGGGCGAACGCACGGTATCGGCGATCTGTGATCTGCTACTAAATTCGGGAGGGCGTTTCCATGTTTTTTACCCGGTACAACCCGATGACTCCGGACGAAATCGACCGCAAAACAGCAGCACAACCCAAGGCGACCGGCCCGGCAGGCACCGGCCTCGCGGGCTGGCACTTCCAGGTGCGTTGTGAGGGAGAATACGCGCCACAGGAGCTGGCATACACCATTCTCGACGCGGATCGGCTCCGGTGCACCGAAAGCGGTACGACCTTTGAAGCGCCCTATGCCGCGATCTCACTCGGTCCGATCGTACTGCTCACCCACCTGGTTTCCGGCACCTCGCGCGGCTGGCACCTGGTGATCGACACCCGGACCGGGGCTTTGACCGCGTTCGAAACCTGGTTCGGCATCGAAGTGCCGGTCGGGGGCAATCTCACCGGCACGATCCCGCCCACCGGCACCCGCAGGATCCCCCGCGAGATCCAGCGGCACATTCACTTTGGCCGGGCGGACCGGGGAGACGGCAGCCAGACAGGAAAACTCCACACGTACACCAACCGGCTCGAAGGACGCGGCATGCACTGGTTGTATGACGACGGGTATGAACTCCTGACCTTCTTCCCCAGTGTCGTATGCTCCACCTTCGTCGAGTTGAGCGATCCGCGCGGCGGGATTACGATGACCAATCCGTCGGATTACATCCGGATCGACGATACCCACTATGTCTATGCGCGTTGGGATGTCGAGTTTTCCGGACGGATGTGGATTGAAATGCTGGACTTTTATGAGATGCGCGCGGCCGGGATGGTATTCGGCTTCGATGGACGGGACGAGTTGTCTTATGCGCTGCACCGTGCGGAACTCGTAGTCACTGGAGACGCCGCGCACCTCGAAACCATCACGTCCAACGGCGACCAGTCACCTCCCATGCCGGCCCTCCGGGGCAAGGGCGCGCGGTATGCGTACCGCCCGATGGACATCGACATCCCGATGACCCGGGAAGAGGCACACCGCCACGCCGCGACTTCTCAGGAAATATTCGGAGCCGGCGGCTCCCACGTCATGGACAGCCGCAACAACCTTCCTTTTTCCTCCTATCTTGCGGGCAAACAATTCCGGGTTCGCCTCGACGGGGAGAAGCACACCGCCGCCCCCTGGGGCGGTACGGGTGAGCCTGTCTATGAGTATGACGTCACCGGTCCGGACCTGCTGCGGTGGCGTTTCCCGGGCGGGGGCTGGCAGGAAGAGAAATACATCGCCTTCGAGCCGGCGAAAGACCTGATCCTGTTTTCCCATATGCTGACCGGGGACCCGGACTACGCGAACATCACGCAGGCGGTGGATTTTTCCACGGGACTCGCGACGACCGTACGCGCGCAGATCGGGAACTGGCACAGCGAGTGGGAAGCCGGCGGACACGCGAAATTCGGAGTGCTGGAGTATGGGGACCTCGTACCCCCGTTTGCGAGGCGGCACCATTTTACGACCGATCTGGTAGGCAAAAGCTATGCCTGGGCGTATTCCGAAACAATGAGTTCGATTCATGTGTACAGTTCGCCCGAGAGCTTCAGCTGGACAATTTTCCAGCACGACAACAGCGGCGGCGCGACCTGGAGCAGCCCGTGCTTCTACATCAAGCTGCGGGAGGACGCGTACCTGTTCCAATGGGGCGAGGAGAACTGCAACGGCACCCAGGGGCTGGTGGTGTTCAACCCCAACCTGATGCAGGACAGCGGATTTTCCTACGGGGTGAACCACGAGCGGCTGAGTCTGCACGTCACCGGCGCCTACGCCCGGAGTCTGGGGCGGTTCGACATCCTCCGGTACTACGATAAAACGGGTAGCCTGTAGTCCCGTTTGACGGATGAACGGGTACAAAATGGCGATCCCGACCGGTGTCAAAAACCTGCACCGGGAAGTACAATCATTACCAGCAGCCCCATTCGTCGCCCGAATCCCAGAGGCGACCCTTTCGGGAGGAATCGTATGAAACCCAATATCCTCATCGTGATGACCGACCAGCAGCGCGCCGACCTGCGCAAGGCGGAGGGCTACCCGCTCG
>CAZBKR010000127.1:4967-5631 GCA_964492455.1 uncultured Oscillospiraceae bacterium | reverse complement strand
GTGCTTCTGGTTCGTGTGGCTTCTCCGGAAGACACCGAGGTGGTGGACGGGGAACTGGGAGGGGTGCTGGTTGACATGATCGGCAAGCTGGCAGCGGACTTCTGCCCTTCCTGGTGTTTCCGATGGGACGAGACCGGGTTCCTGCTGCTGCTGGCCGGGGAAGGGGAGGGAGATCCCGCGCCGGACGAGCAGGAGACCGGGATGATCGGAGACAGCATCATCCAGCTGGTCGGCCAGTATGTGAACCTGAACGCCGCTGTGGGATGTTCCAGACCGGTCGACGCGCCCGAATCACTGGCCGGTGCGTTTCGTCAGGCGGAGCAGGCGGTTGACCGGTCGTTTTATGACGGCTTCCGGCAGGTATACCGGCCGGAAGACAGCACTCCCGCTGCCGGCACCCCCGCTGGAGAGTCCTCTGTCGAAGAGCTGGCGGAGCTGGTGGCCGGTACGTCCGATCCCGCACGGATCGAAAACGTGTTTCGCCGCCTGCTCTCCCAGAGCCGCTCGGCACGGGCTCCGCGTGTAGAGACCCTCGAAACGGTATGTCACTTTCTGACCTTGATCGACGCGCGTCTGGGTGAGGCCTGGCGTGAGACTGCGGAACGCAAGGCACTGGGTCTCCATGCGCAAGTGTTCCGGATCCGCACGTTTGGCGGATTGGAGC
>CAZBKR010000127.1:0-4953 GCA_964492455.1 uncultured Oscillospiraceae bacterium | reverse complement strand
TTTCTGGATCAGTACCGGGATCTCGTTATCCGGCGGCTGGTCCGGTTGCAGCGGGACCGGACGGAGGGACTCGTACACGAAGCACGGGCGTTTATTGCAAACAATCTCGGACGGCGGCTTTCGCTGCGTGAAACCGCCGCGCATCTGCACGTCAGCGCCGGCTATCTGAGCACGCTGTTCCCCCGTGTCACCGGCAGCCGGTTTTCCGACTACGTCAATCAGACAAAAATTCACCAGGCGCAGGAGATGATCCGCGGCGGACGGTATCGGATGGCGGAGATCGCAGAGGCGCTTGCCTTCCAGACCCCATCCTATTTCGGCAAGACATTCCGCAAATTCACGGGTTGTACTCCTTCTGAATTCGCACGCCGCACCGCGATGGATCACAAGGCGCGAGATGAAAAGAGTACCAGTAACTGAAAACCGTTACCATTGATTTCCCACGCCAGAGCAAGCATATGAAAATCCTGCCAGTATCGATGAAACCGCTGAGACAAGGGCCTGCGTGATTTTCGGTATCGTAGAGATGGAAACCGCCGGGCGGTCCAGCCCCGGCTGTTTTCGTCACCCGGACAACGGCAGGTCAGGAGGGTGTACATGAATCGACACATGCCGCACCAGGTGATCCGCGTTCTCGCTTATACGGTGTTGCTGGCTGTACTGTCCGCCGCAGGCGGCTGCGCAAGCTGGAACCCGGGAAAACCGGTCGAGACCGCGGGCAGCGAACCTTGCACAGTGGAGCTGATGACCTCCTGGACATCCGGTTCCACGGCCCATACCCATTTGACCGCCGCACTGGCCGGATTTGCCGCGGCGCATCCGGAAATCCGGGTCGAGCACGAAGGATTGCCTTCCGCCGACCTGCGCGCCCGGCTCACCACACGGATGGCGACCGGGAATCCGCCCGATCTGTCCTGGTGTGTCCTGAGCTATGCACGTGAGTACATCAAGGATGGGAAGATTATCGACTGGCGTCCTGTTTTTGATGATCCGCGACATCCGGAATTCCGGACCTGGTTCGACGAGAAAGCGTTATTGTCCTCAACGATGCCGGACGGCCGGATCATGATGGTGCCCCAGGAGGCGAGTATCGACGGCCTGTACTATGACACGGAACTGTTCAAACTGTACGGGTGGAAGCCGCCGAGAACCTTTGAGGACCTGCTCTCTCTGATCTCGAAGGCGCGTGCCAAAGGGATGGTCGGGATCGCGGTCGGCGGCAAAGACATGCGGTTTGCCTGGCTGGCTTCCGCGCTGCTGGTGCGGACAGCCGGCCTCGAAAAATCGCTGGAGCTGTGTCTCGGCGACGATCCGACCCGTTACTCCGATCCGGACTATGGATTTGTCGGGGCAATGGAACGGTTCAAACAGCTGGTGGACGCGGGCGCGTTTTCCCCCAACGTGCTGGGGATGAGTGCCGCGGAAGCAGACGCGTTGTTTGCGGACGGGCAGGCCGCGCTCTATTACGAAGGGGCTTGGAAACCGGACGGATTTGAAGCAGCGGGCACATTTACATTCGTCGAACGGCTGGCACGGGTGGATTTTCCAATCCTCTCCGGCGCACCCGCCGACGCGGGTGTCAACGTGGGGGGCAACATCATCGGGTTCTTCGTGGCGGCGGGGCTGTCCGAAGCCAAGACGCAGGCTTGTATCGAGGTCGCCAAACTCATCACGAGTCCCGCGTTCAACGTCCCGATCATGGAAGAAGGCGGATATGTGTATGCGGGACAGGCGGAATACGACGAATCAAAAGTGTCGCCGGTCATGAACCAGCTGATCCGCGCGTATCGGGAAGCCGAAGGGTTTCTACCCTCCATGGACGCACTTGTCCCCCCTTCCGTGGATCTTGCAATCAAACAGAATGCCATGCCCGGGATCCTGTCAGGCCGGTATACCGTGAATCAGGCGGTGACCGAGGTCCGGAGGATTGCCGAGGAGTACCAGGCCGCATCACGCAGATAGCGGTAAATATAGGCTCTTCTTCCTTCCATTCGATCCGGGCGGGGCCGGAGGCAGACATCCGGTTCCGCCCGGATCGAGAGAAAACAGCGATACAGCAAGCCCCCGCCGGTCGGCGGGACCGACAAGAGAGGTGATGCGATCCGGCACGTTCCACCCATGGCAATATCGGCCGTCTGCCCCCGTGTGCACCGGAAAATCCCGGAAAGGCGGGAGCCGGACAATCTACAAAAAATGGAGTGTGTGACATGGCAGTCTCAAAAGAAACCCTGGCAATGTTTAAAAAACTCCGCGGTGCGGACGTATGCGACGCCCTCGACTCGATGGGCCTCCAGGACCGGTACGAATTCGCGCTCAACATGAGACCGATGTTTCCGGGCATCCGGTTCGCCGGTATCGCCCATACGCAGGAATACGATTATTACGACCGTAAAATGCCGGCTATGACCTATGAGGAATTTGACCAGAAGCAATACAAAAACATCGAAGACGGCGGGTACAGCGCCTACAACCGTCCCGGTGTCGAGCGTTATAAAGGCGGCGAAGACGAGGTTTACGTGATCGCGGCCCAGGGTTCACGCGCGGGCATCCTCGGTTCGGCCAACACACTGGACTTTGTGTCCAAAGGCGTCGTCGGATTTGTGATCGACGGTACCTGCCGCGACAGCGGAGAATGCATCATGCAGAAATCTCCGGTATTCTGCACCGTCCGGTCCTATACCCATCCGATGGGGCGCATCCGCGTCAAGTCCGACAGCGAGCCGGTGGTCTGCGCGGGCGTCTACGTCTGCCCGGGCGACGTCATCCTGGCAGATGACGACGGTGTGATCTGCGTCCCGCAGGGGATCGCGGACGAAGTGGCCCGCCGCGCTTACAAGATCCAGCAGAAGGACCGTGTCGACCGCCGCCGGTTCTACGAGAAACTGGGTCGGGAGTTCGACGAGACCGTGGAACTCTGGCCGGACATCGACTGACGAATCCTGGCCGCAACCATCAAGCCGGGAGGGAGCGGCACCGGACCGCACGGATCCGGTGCCGCGCCTCCCGACATAAAGGAGTGACGCATATGAAAGGCTTTGTCTCACAGGGGATCGGACGGGTACTGGTCGTCAACCTGCAACGCGGCGACCTGCTGTTGGAAAGCATCAGGGAACAGCTGGCCGAAGCCGGCATCCGCAACGCGATCGTCACGAGTGCGATCGGATCTTTACAGAAAGCGGTATTCCACCGGGTAACCGGGATGGAACCCTCCCCGGTCGACGAGTTTGTCACGGTGGAAAAACCGATGGAACTGGCCTCCCTCCAAGGCGTTGTAATCGACGGCGAGCCGCATTTTCACATGGTGGTGTCGGATCTGGAACAGGCCTATACCGGGCACCTCGAGGAAGGAACCACGGTTCTGTACCTCGTCGAGATCTCGCTGGCCGAACTGACCGGTCTCGAGGTCGTTCGAAAGAAAAACGATTTGAACATTGCGACGCTGTATCCAAAAAACGGACCAGTCTGACCGATAAAGGAGAAATGACGTGAGTGAAACGACCATCCACGTATGGGAAAAGGTTGAGATCACGCTGCACGCTGCCGCCGCATATGACAATCCATACACAGAAGTCGACGTCTGGGTGGATCTAGAAGGACCCGGTTTTCATAAGCGTGTGTATGGATTCTGGGACGGCGGCAACCTCTACCGCGTCCGGCTGGTGGCGACTTCCCCGGGCGTCTGGCACTGGACCAGCGGTTCCAGCCCTGCGGATACCGGGCTTTCGGGTAAGATCGGCGGATTTGACGCGATCCCGTGGACTGCCGCGGAGTGTGAAGACAACCGCTGCCGGAGGGGATTTGTCCGTCCCGATCCCGCAGGACACGCATTCCAGCTGGCAGACGGAACCCCGTTCTACCTGCTGGGAGACACCTGGTGGGCGACTCCGACCTTCCGGTTCCCCTGGCACGACGACGACGCGCCCCGCCCGTTCGGCCCCGCGATGGGATTTAAGGACATGGTGCAGTACCGCAAGGAGCAGGGATACAACTCGATCGCCCTGATGGCGGCATTCCCGAACTGGGCCAACGACGGACATCCGCCCTCCGCCCAGGTGACACAGGACAAAGAGACGCTGGCGGTTCGCGCTGCCTGGAAACAATGGGGAACCGGCAGCGCCAAAGACATGTACAACGAAGGCGGCCGCCCCTTCCTGTTCCCGGGCAGGGTTCCGGGGTATGAAGAAGTATTTCCGGATATGGACCGGATCAATCCTGATTATTTCCGGTATATGGACCGCAAGCTGGACTACCTCAACCGGGAGGGGTTCATTCCCTTTATCGAAGTCGCGCGCCGGGACATCAGTCCCTGCTGGAAAGCGTTTCACGATTTTCCGGAATCCTACGCGCGCTATGTCCGGTATGTGTTTGCGCGCTGTCAGGCAAACAACTGCCTGCTGAGTCCGATCCACTTTGACTGGCATCTGCCCTCGATCCCCTCCCGGGAGTACAACGAGCCGATCAACCTCATGATCGAGAAATACGGACCACCCCCGTTCGGCACGCTGCTCGGCACCAACGCATCTCCGTCTTCGCTGGTCAACTTCGGAGACGGTCCGGACGCCGCATGGATCGGATTTCATCAACTGGGCAACTGGCGGGAGCACGACTACTACTGGTATCTCGAGGAGATGTACCGGCACGAACCCGCGCTGCCCGCACTCAATGGAGAGCCTTACTATCCGGGCTTTCCGGATGACAATCCGCCCGCTGCGAGTGTCGAGGCGGAGCGCAACTGCCGATCCGGGATCTACGGCAGTCTGCTCTCCGGCGGACTGGCCGGTTACATCTACGGGGCTCAGGGGCTCTGGAGCGCAGATATCGAGGACGAAGCACCCTACAAGATCTGGGATGCGCTTGCCTTCCGTTCCGGTGCACAGGTCGGTCACCTGCTCCGGTTTATCGGACGGTTCCCGGACCGTTATGCAGCGCTCGAGCCCGATGCGGATCTTGTGA
>CAZBKR010000126.1:0-5672 GCA_964492455.1 uncultured Oscillospiraceae bacterium | reverse complement strand
AGTTTTTGATCCGCGGCGCCGCGATATCGTGGTATGCGATCGGTTTGACAAAGTCACAATACCGGGCGAGTTCTCCGTAGTCGATTTCCGCGCGCTGGAACAGATCCCAGGTGCTCTGCTGATGGTCGACATGGATGCCGAAGCGGGCATCCGGCCGGATGATTTTGACAGCGCCGTACAGACGCTTGGCCAGATCCTCCTTGGAGTCGTGTGCCATCTGCTCCCATGCCAGTATTTCAGGATATCGGAGAAGGATCCGGAGAAAGGTGGGGAAAGCGCCGTCGACCGGATGCTCCGTCCCGTTTCGAAGCCCGAGATTGTATTCGTACAACTTTTGGAATCCTTCGCGGGCACGTTCCCCGTTGAACCCCGCAGCCCGGGCGCGCGCCATACAATGGTCGCAAAAGCAGGTCGGAACGTCGTCCCAGAACAACATCCGCGAGAGGGGTCCGCAACGTTCCGACCCGTACTGGAGGCCGTCGATCGGGTACGTTTTGAACATGTCTTCGACGGAAGACATCCAGAACCGCTGGTAGTCCGGGTTGTTAAAGCAGGTGTTGGGGTGCAGCCGTCCATAGACGTCGATCGATAGCACCTGGGACCAGTTTTCGATGTAGCGCATTGTGCGCGCCTGGTGGGGTTCCAGGAACCGGGCGAACACCTTCATCCCCCGCTTGCGGGCGGGTTCGGCCAGATCCGCCAGAATGTCGTGGCCGGTGTACTCTGTCCCCTCCGGGTCCGGCCGATGCCGGAGCACGGTACCACGGAACCGCTCTTCGTGGTGACGAATCCAGAGGCCGGGCAATTTTCGCCCCCGCTCGTCCCGGACCGGTACCCCGTGGTCCTGTGCCAGCGCGTCGCGAGGACGGTTGTGAGCGCCATAGTAAGTATGGGTATAGGCGATCAGGGTATTGACCCCCGCCGTTTCCTGCATCAGATCGAGCGCGTGATCGATCCCCTCGTCATACAGGCCGACCGGGTTGACCTGGATCCCTACAAATCCATCTCTCATATTTCACTCCCTGTCTTTTCAATTCCGTAGCGGAGATCTTTCGCGTTAACCATTGTTGCAGGCCGGAAAACAAACGGTTGCTACCTCCGCTTTTCTCCGGTCCGGATCAACCAGATGATCTCCTCTTCGGTGGCACACTGGTCGTAGTCCCCGACCAGTGTGCCGGGATGGTGGTAAACGATCCCGTTTTTTTCATTCCGCTCAAGCGCCCGCATCAGGTCCGCTTCTCCGAACTCCCGCAAGTAGCGCGCAAACGCCCGGATCCGGACTTTGTCCAGCATATTCCCCGTGCAGGGGAAATCCGGGCACTCCCAGCACCCGCGGAATCCCCTTTCGATGCAGCAAAGCCGGTTCTTGCACCATTCCCGATCCGCGCAGCCATCGTTGCGGCAGCCTGCACAGGTCGAGTGCTCACTGCATGCACAACAGGCCAGTCCGCAATAAGCCAGTCCCTTTTCCCGATCCATTCCGTTTATTCCTCCTGCTGCATGCCGAATACGGCTGCAATCTCCGCCGCGTGATCCTCTTCTCCCCGTGGAACAGGGACGGCGACCTCCAGCAACTGGTATCGGACAGCGTTGAGCCGGCCACCGCCACCGATCTGGCGCAGAGTGAACACCAGCAAGGCAGGGGTTTCGTCCAGCAGCCGAACCTGTTCCAACCGGGCGATCCCTTTCCGGTTCCAGGTGTACAGCACGCCCAGGAACCAGAGCCCTTCCTGGGAGATCAGGACCTCTGGACGCGCGCGGTCCGCCCGGTGATTGTGCGCAAACATCGAGACAACTCCGACCAGTGCGAACAAAACCGCCAATCCTCCCATGATCGCAAGAAACAACCCATTCTCCGGCGGATCAAAGAGAAAAACGATGAAACCAATCAATAGAAACAGCGCTGCGAGCGCGAAGCCCCCCAGCACCGCCGCCCCATTCCCGCCTTTTTCTTCCCGGACGATCTCCTTCCACTCATCAGCACTGTACTGCCAGTGTGCAAGCCGTATCGTGGGATCGTTCATCCGAGCGGCCACACCCGCCCGGTCCCGATAGAACAGAATGGCAACAAAAGAAGCGACAATTGTAAAAATTCCGACAAAGCAGAGGGCGTATCCGCCACGCATTCCGTCCACTCCTGCCAACGGGGGCAGGAGAAGCGCCATCCAACCAGCCAGAAAAAACATCAGACAGACCACAGCCGCCCGACGTTCTGTTCGGGCGGCATGTGTGCCGGGATCTTCCCTCTTTACCTCGTGTTCCATAGACAAAATTATACCCGAGTCCGGGACGACCGGCGTAGGAGAGTTCATCCGATTCTCCAGCCCAGGTCCTCCAGCCGTTTATATCGCGCGTACCAGCCTTCCTCGCGGGCGAGTTCCCGGGGTGTACCGCTTTCCACGATCCGCCCCTTTTCCATGATGTGGACGGTATCCACGTCGAGAAGACCGGACAGCCGGTGACTCACCGTCAGGATGGTTTTTCCGCCCCCCACCGTACGGATGGCATCCAGTACTTTGCGTTCTGTCAGGGCATCCAGTCCGGACGTCAACTCGTCGAGCAGCAGAAGCGGCGGATCGGTCACCAGCGCCCGGGCCAGCGAAAGCAGCTGGGTCTGCCCAAACGATAGATGAGCGGCTCCCTCTCCCAGCAACGTTTCCAGTCCGTCTTCCATCCCCTCGACCATCTCCCGCAACCCGACGATCTCCAACGCGCTGCGTACCTGGTCACGTGTGATCGTATCGTCACGAAGTGTAATGTTGTCGCGTATGCTCCCGTTAAAAACGACCACAGTCTGCGGCACAATGCCGATTCTGCGTCTGCGCTCTTCCGGTTCCAGCAGATACGGATCGACACCGCCGACCTGAATGACGCCTTCCGCTACCGGATACAATCCGGCCACGAGGTGGAGCAAGGTCGTTTTTCCCGAGCCCGTGCGTCCGGCCAGCGCCGCTTTGGTGCCGGCAGGGATTCGAAGGTCGGTGCCGTGCAGTACATCCGCTCCGTTCCGATAGGAAAAATGAACCCCGGTCATCACGATGTCCGGTCGCGCACTCGATCCAACCGGGATAGAAGTGTCAACTTTCACCTGTGCGGGATGAGAAAGGTCGGAACCTCCTGTTTTCTGGAGAGACTGTTTTTTTCCTTCTGTCTCGGTAGGGAGACGAAAATACGCGCGAATGCGCCCCAACCCGGCCATCGCCTGCTGGATGGTCAGCAGTTCGCCCGCTGCCGCTTCGATCGGATCAAACAGCCGGATCATCAAATCCGCCGCGGCAGCCAGCGCGCCCAAACTGAGTCCCAGTGCGACAGGAGTGGCATTTTGACCGGCGCCGGCCACCAGCACCAGCGCGATCACAGCCGCGCGAACGGTCTGCAGCACACAGGGAAACCAGGCGTCGTATACGCTGTTGGCGTTCATGGCGATGCGGTGATTCTCAAGCACCGGTTCGAACCGCTCCGCGAAGTGCCGTTCACGGCCAAACACCTTGATCACTTTCATGCCGGAATAGATTTCCTGGATCCCGGTGTTGATGTCCGACACCCGTTGACGCACCTCTTTCTGGCGCCGGTAAATCCGGCGGCGGAAAAAATCAGACAAAACGTATACCAGGGGAATCGCCCCCGCGGCGATCCACCCCACCACCGGCGAGATCGCAAACAGCGCCAGCAGCAACCCGCCGATTTTGAGCAAATCCGCCGCCGCGCCGACCAGGCCGGCGGTAAAGAGGCTGTTCACGGCATCGATGTCCGCAGAAAACCGGGCCATGGTCTCACCCGCCGGGGTGTTGAGATAATGATCCATCGGTAACAAAGGCAAACGCTCCAGCATCAGAGAACGGATGCGGAGCAGGATGTGCTGACCGAGTACCATCGCGCCGTACTCCCGCACGAGATCCGACAGCCCGATCGCGAGCACTGCTCCCAGATAGAGAAAAGCCATCTGCCACAAACTTCCGGTATCGCCCGTGAGCGGTCCGTCGACCAGCTGGCGCAAAACGCGGGACGGGCCGGCGACCAGCATCGTCCCCGCGATCACCGCAGCCAGCATCGCAACGGCGTGCCAGGGCTTCCTGCGCACCGTTTCCGCCACAGCTCGCCACAAAAACCGCTCTTCCGGATGGTTACGCATGGCCGCCCTCCTCCAGAAACACCTGTGCTTCGTAAATCTCCTTGTACAGCCCGGATTGGCACACCAGTTCCTCATGTGTTCCCGATTGAACGATCCTGCCCTGTTCCAGCACCAGAATCCGATCGGCTTGCCGGAACGCAGTCAACCGATGGGTGAACAGCAGCACAATACGGTCGGCAGCATCCGTCCTGAGGCCGTCGACAATACGTTCCTCCGTCGCGATATCCACCGCGGAAAAAGGATCGTCCAGCAACAAGAGAGGTGCCTGCGAATAGACAGCCCTTGCCATGGCAATCCGCTGCCGCTGCCCGCCGGATACCCGAACCCCTTTCTCTCCGACCGCGGTATCGAGTCCCTGTGGAAACCGGCCAAGATCTTCTTTGAGAGCGGTCGCTTCCAGAACAGTGTCCAGTCTGTCCTGACCCATTCCGGCCCTGGAACCGGGTGTTTCCGGTCCTTCCTCGTCGGTTCCGAGCTGAATATTGTCGCGAATGCTCATGGAGAACAGAAATTGTTCGTGACCCGCATAGGCGATCAGGCGTTGTCTCTCCGAAGGATCCAGTCCGGACAGCTCGCGGTCGCCCAGCCGGATGCTGCCGCGATAGGGATAGAGCCCTGTCAGACAATGAGCCAGCTGGCTCTTTCCCGATCCCACCGCGCCGGTGATCCCGATGATCTCGCCGCGCTTCGCTGAAAATGCGATGTCCCGAAGAAAATGACCGCCATCCAGGCCAAAAGACAGGTCCTCGACCACCAGTTCCGGGCAGTCGGGCACCGGGACCGCCGTGTTTTCTTCTTCCGACCGGCCATTCTCCATTTTTTCACGGATCCGAGTCCAGGCGGCGCGGGCACCATGCCAGCGGTTAAAAACACGCGCGGCCACCCGCGTTCTGCCGGAGAACGCGACAAACATCACCAGAAAGGCATTGAACGTGCCGACGCTCCATGTGCCGCTCACTACTTCACGCCCACCCATTGCAATGACCACTACAATCCCCAATCCTGCGATCAGAGCATAGACCGGCAGCATCGCCTGTTGCAGCAGCATTTCACGGATGGAAAACCGTGCCTGCCGTTCGTACGCGTCGCGGATTCCCTCCGCCTCATCCCGCTCCCGACCGAACAGGCGGAGTACGGCAACGGCATCCAGATATCGCTGCAACCCGGTACTGGAAGCAGCGGCGGCTTTGCGCGCATTCATGGAGTATCGATAGAGTACATGCCGCATGTTCTGCGCAAGGAAAATGGTCACCGGAACCATGACCGAAGCCAGCAGTGTAATCCGCCAGTCCCTGAACAGGAGTACCACAAAATACGACACCATCAGTAACCAGGTATCCCAGCCCTCGTTGATCGTGGTCATCACGGTGTCGACCACCAGAGTGATGTCCCCCACCGTTCTGGACATCAGATCACCGACCGATTCTTTTTCCAGTGCAGGCAACGGACGTCCGAGCACCCGTTCGATCAGCGTCTGCCGCAGATCGCAGGCCACCCGGTTGAACTGGTCCCGCATGAACCATCGTTTCACATATCGCGC
>CAZBKR010000125.1:0-5675 GCA_964492455.1 uncultured Oscillospiraceae bacterium | reverse complement strand
TAAGACTTTTTGATTGCCTGCTTCATGTAATCGACCGCTGCATCCACGGGGATGACATTCGCGAGCTTAAAGAAGGCTGCCTGGCAGACCGTGTTGATACGGCCGCCCAGACCGATCTCACGTGCGAGGGTGACTGCGTCGATCGTATAGAACCTGATGTTTTTCTTCGCGAGGGTGCGTTTCATCCCGGCGGGCAGATGGACCTCCAGTTCTTCCGGCGTCCATTGTGTGTTCAGGAGGAAAATGCCGCCCTGTTTGAGGTCGGAAAGCATATCGTACTTGTCGACATAGGACTGGTTGTGGCAGGCGACAAAGTCGGCCTTGTGAACCAGATAGGTCGAACGGATCGGCTTGTGTCCGAAACGGATGTCGGAGATGGTGATGCCGCCCGACTTTTTGGAGTCATAGGAGAAATAGGCCTGCGCGTACATGTCGGTGTGGTCACCGATGATCTTGATGGAGTTCTTGTTGGCACCGACGGTTCCGTCGGATCCCAAGCCCCAGAATCGAGCGGCGATCGTGCCCTTGTCCGCAACGTCCGCGGTTTCGTCGAGCGGGAGCGACAGGTTGGTGACGTCGTCGACGATGCCGATCGTGAAGCCGTTGCGGGGCGCGTCGGCCTTGAGGTTTTTGTAGACCGCGAGCATCTGGTCGGGGGTGGTATCCTTGGAGCCGAGGCCGTAGCGGCCGCCGACGATGACCGGGGCGTTTGCAATGCCGGCATACGCGGCGACGACATCAAGGAACAGCGGCTCGCCATGCGCGCCCGGTTCTTTGGTGCGGTCGAGGACCGCGATCTTCCTGGTGGACGCCGGGATGGAGGCCAGCAGATGCTTGACAGAGAACGGACGGTACAGATGGACATTGACCATACCGACTTTCTCCCCGCGGGCGTTGAGGAAGTCAATCGTCTCTGCAATGGCCTCACAGGCGGAACCCATGCAGATAATGACGCGGTCCGCGTCAGGAGCGCCGTAATAGTTGAAGAGCTTGTAGTCACGGCCGGTCAGCTTGCTGATCTCGTCCATATAGTACTCCACAGTCTCAGGGAGCACATTATAGAAGGGGTTGCTGGCCTCGCGGGCCTGAAAGAAGATGTCCGGGTTTTGCGCGGTGCCGCGCAGGGTCGGATGGTTGGGCGAAAGGGAACGCGCACGGAAGGCGTCCACTGCATCCATATCGACCAGTGCTTTGAGGTCTTCGTAATCCTGGACTTCAACCTTCTGGATTTCATGCGAAGTGCGGAATCCGTCGAAGAAATGCAGGAACGGCACCCGTCCGCGGATAGCGGCCAGATGGGCAACCGCGGCCATGTCCACCACTTCCTGTACGCTGGAGGCGGAGAGCATCGCAAATCCGGTCTGGCGGCAGGCCATCACGTCGGAGTGGTCGCCAAAAATCGAAAGCGCGTGGCTGGCCAGCGCGCGGGCGGAAACATGGAAAACGCCGGGGAGCAGTTCGCCGGAGATCTTGTACATGTTGGGGATCATCAGCAGAAGGCCCTGCGACGCGGTGTATGTGGTCGTCAGAACGCCTGCGGCCAGTGAGCCGTGCACGACAGCGGCCGCGCCGCCTTCCGACTGCATCTCGACGACGTTGACGGTCTGTCCAAAGATGTTCTTGCGGCCTTGCTGCGCCCACTGGTCGGTGTAGTCCGCCATCGGCGAGGACGGCGTGATCGGATAGATGCCGGCGACCTCGGTGAACGCGTACGAAGTGTACGCGGCGGCCGTGTTGCCATCCATTGTCATGTACTTTTTCTGTTTGCCCATGTGACATCTCCTTTATGATGGTGGTAGAACCGATGCGGGTCTTTTCCAAGTCCCGTTAGAGCCGGAAGTATTATACCATAGCAGGTCGTTATGTGATATGATCGGAACGTTTCAAAACCCCCTTAAAAACAGCGTGCAAGTCAAAGGAGTACAGTCATGTCAATCCAATACAAAGGTCCCGTGGTTCTGGTGGTTATGGACGGCGTCGGGCTGAACGAAAGTACAGTCGGAAACGCGGTCGCGGCGGCCAACAAACCTACGCTCGACTGCCTTCTGTCCACGTATCCCGTCCAGAAACTCAAGGCCCACGGCACCGCGGTCGGTCTCCCCTCCGACGACGATATGGGCAACTCCGAGGTCGGACACAACGCGTTGGGCGCCGGTCAGGTGTACAGCCAGGGTGCCAAGCTGGTCAACGAATCGATCGCGACCGGACGCATCTTTGAGAGCGACGCCTGGCACGAACTCGTGGACGGCGTGAAAGCCGCGGATGGGACCTTCCATTTCCTCGGGCTGCTGTCCGACGGCAATGTCCATTCCCATATCGATCACCTGCTGGTCCTGCTCGGTCGGGTCAAAGCCGAGGGGGTCTCGCGTGCCCGCGTCCACATCCTGCTGGACGGTCGGGATGTCGGCGAAACATCCGCTCTCGAATATGTCGACCGGCTGGAAGCCAGGCTTGCGGAACTCAATGACAGCACATTCGACGCCGCGGTCGCGAGCGGCGGCGGACGCATGCAGGTCACCATGGACCGCTACGAAGCCAACTGGAGCATGGTCGAGCGAGGCTGGCACACCCATGTGCTGGGCGAGGGACAGGCGTTTGCTTCCGCCACGGAAGCCATCCAGACACTGCGTACAGAACATCCCGGTGTCATCGACCAGGACCTCCCCCCGTTTGTCATTCATCGGGATGGCCGTCCGGCCGGCACCATCGAAGACGGCGACAGTGTGTTGTTGTTCAACTTCCGCGGAGACCGCGCTCTCGAGATCACCCGCGCGTTCGAACAGGCGGATTTTGACGTGTTCGACCGCGTCCGTCATCCGCAGGTCCGTTACGCGGGCATGTTGGAGTACGATGGCGACTTGCACATCCCCGCCCGCTACCTGGTCTCGCCGCCTGAAATTCAAAACACCCTGGGTGAACGTCTGGCACAGCTCGGCATCTCCCAGCTGGCCATCTCCGAAACCCAGAAATACGGGCATGTGACTTATTTTTTCAACGGCAACCGCACCAACAAGTTCAGCGAAGAAAATGAGGACTATGTAGAAATCCTGTCGGATGTCGTCCCCTTCGAACAGCGCCCCTGGATGAAATCCGCGGAGATCACCGACGAGCTGATCGCGCGCATCCGTTCCGGGAAGTACCGTTTTGTCCGCGTCAACTACCCCAACGGCGATATGGTCGGACACACCGGTATCTTCCAGTCCACCGAGGTCGGTGTCGAATCTCTCGACATCGCGCTGTCCCGGCTGTTGCCGGCCATTGACGCGGCGGGCGGTATGGCGATCATCACCGCGGACCACGGGAATGCGGAGGAGATGTACGAAATCGATAAGAAGACCGGCGGACCTTCGAAGGATCCGACCGGCCGCATCCGCGCCAAGACCAGCCATACACTCAACAAGGTCCCCTGCATCTTCTACGACAACACAGTGAACAAAGACCGGTACACCGTCAAAACCGCGGACGGATTCGGGCTGGCCAACGTCGCGGCCACCGTTGCGGATCTGCTGGGCGTGGACAAACTTCCGATGTGGAACGAGAGCATGATCGAAGAAAAGTAAGAAAGATCCGGGAACATCGCTTATTTCAACACAAATAAAAGTGGCCTGACTGTCTGGCATCCGGCAGTCGGGTCGCTTTTTTTGTCCGGTCACACATTTTTGGTGAATCCCTTGCTATTCGTTCCTTTCCGTGATATGCTCGTGCAGTCGATCAGATCGACGGAGGAACCCCTCATTCCATACAATCTCTCTTTGTTTCATACGTGGAGAATTGAGCTGGTTTTTTGAGAATTCTCCACTTTTTGAGACAAGGAGGAACCATACATGACGGACAAAAACATCGTTTGCAGAGACTGCGGATCCACGTTCACATTTACCGTGGGCGAGCAGGAATTCTACAAGGAAAAGGGCTTCGACAACGAGCCTACCCGCTGCCCGGATTGCCGCAGGGCAAAAAAGCAGCAGATGAACCAGAACCGGGGCTCTTACGGCAGGTACTGAGTTAAAGGCGGGAAGGAGATCACTCCTTCCCCTTTTTTTTGAAAGGTGAACATGGAAGAAGTCACATTTGAATCATTGGAATGCATGCCGCAGATCAAGCGCGCGCTTTCCGACATGGGTTTTTCGACCCCCACCCCGGTCCAGGCTGGAACCATCCCCCCGATGCTGCAGTGGTATGATGTCATCGCCAAAGCCCCGACCGGAACAGGCAAGACCTGTGCGTTCGGGGTGCCGATACTCGAACATATCGATCCGGACATCAAGGACATTCAGGCGTTGATCCTGTGCCCCACGCGCGAACTGGCACTGCAGATCACCGAAGAAATGCGGAGTTTCGCCAGGCATCTGCCCTATATCAAAGTGGTGGCGATCTACGGCGGACAGAATATTCAGCGCCAGTTCGAGGCACTCCGGCTGCACCCCCAGATCGTGGTCGCGACCCCCGGCCGCCTGATGGACCACATGGACCGCCGGTCCATTTATCTGGACGAAGTGCACACCGCAATTCTCGATGAGGCTGACCGCATGCTCGATATGGGATTCGTGCATGACGTACGCAAAATTCTCGATTCAATGCCCAACCTCGCGCAGCTATCGTTGTTTTCCGCAACGATGTCCCGCGAAGTCCTCGACATCGCCTGGATCTACCAGCGGGAAGACGCGGTCGAGGTCACCATTCCGGAGGACGAGGAAAACCGTCCGCACATCCGGCAGTTCAGTCTGGATGCGAGCGGCAAAGCCCGTATGGACGCGATTGTCCGCATCATCAAGGAAGAAGGGCACGACCGCGCGATGGTGTTCTGCAACACCAAGCACATGACCGATACGGTCACCCGCCGTCTCGGAGCTGTAGGGCTCAAGACAGCCGGCATTCACGGTGACATTGCACAGCGGACGCGCGAGCGCGTGATCTCCGATTTCCGCAAAGGCAAAGTCAAAGTGCTGGTCGCAACCGATGTTGCAGCGCGGGGCCTCGACATCGAAGACGTCGATGCGGTCTTCAATTACGACATTCCCAACGAGAATGAATACTACACCCACCGCATCGGCCGAACCGGGCGTGCCAAAAAGAACGGGGTCGCATATACTTTTGTATCCGCACTTACCGCACCGCGGCTCGCGGAGATCATGAAGTACACGAAAACTCCGATCATCCCGTATGAAGCGGCATCGACGGACGGTATACCTGTCACAACCGGCTCCGCACAGGCCGCAGCGCATCGCACCTCTTCCCCGCCGGCGCAGCCTGTCCCGCCCCCGCCGGACCGGTCACCCTCCTTTGCGGGTCGCTCCAAAGGGAGACGCCGCCGAACCCGTCCGATCGGACAGTAATGAGGGTCCAGTTATGGGAAAGCCCGCGCCATGGACGGCACGGGCTTTTTGTCAGGGCAAGTAGACTGAGGACGATCTCACTCAGGCCGCCGCAGGGTGTCCGGGTCGGTTCCGTCTCCATATGTCCGGGACAGGTGGCCTAGATCGCTTAGTACGCCCATGCCGGCCCCGATCCCCTTTTCCCGGTAGTAGTTCTCGTTAGCAAACTCGATTTCCCCCGGCAGAAAGATCTCGTCCGTACCGGGCGCCTTGCGGCTGCCTTTGATGTCGTCGACGATCTGATCGATCCCCGCCTTGAACACCGCCGGATCGGAGAGCATGCCGATGTGAATCGCCGCAAAA
>CAZBKR010000124.1:2302-5731 GCA_964492455.1 uncultured Oscillospiraceae bacterium | reverse complement strand
ATCCGATCTGGGAGATGTGGACCGCCGGACGGCGGACCCAACCCGGGATGACGTGCGGGGTGACGGTCCATACGATCGCGTCTTTGGTGACGCCGGCCGGCACCTCAGCATAGACCACAAACCACCCGTTGTTGTGCTTGACCCGGCCGTCGTACAGGCGCAGATCCCCGCCCGCATCCGCCCGGATCGACAGACGTGTGTGTTCACACTCGGGCGTCACGGTCAGCGACCGGCCGACTGCCAGCGGAGCGGGATCGAGGTCGCCGTCCGCATTGCGCACGGTCGGCCCCTCCGGCTGGCGCGGGAACAATCCGGTGGCGATCCGGCTGGCGGCGTCCGCCATGGCCCAGCCGCGGCCGAACAGGTGTCCCGGAAAGAGTTCGAGCACATACCCGGCTTTGCCCGCCTGTGTTTCAGACAGCGGCTCGTCCAGGTCAATCGCGATCGTGAAAGAACTTCCCGTGCCCGCGGTGACACGCACACGGTACCCGATTTCGATTGCCGGATAGATCATCGGGTTAAACCCGGTGAGGTGGCGGCTCTCGTCAGGATAACGGCAATACATCGAGATTTCGCCCCGTTCCGGATCGGAACGCCGGTTGCCCAGCTCCATGTCCACAGGCGAGCAGGAAACCGCAGCCTCGTCGTCGCCGAGCCGGGGGACCGGCTGCCATTGACCGGGGGCGACGTCCAGCCGGAGCTCTCCGCAGGAGGCAACCCGGTCGTCGTGCTGGATGATCTCCACCCCGCCCTGTTTGCCGTCGGGGAATGTATTGTTGTAGACCAGCACACTCAGCCCGGGCATGTCAAAATAGCCTTGTTCGTTGATTTTCAGTCCGTTGATATCCATGACCCAACCTCGATTCACAGGAAATAGCGGGCATCCGATCACCCGTTTGTGTGCCCCACATACTATGCTGCTATAAATCTTTCTTTGCAAGATGACACACCAGGGTGCGGCCGATCCCTTACCGGAGCCAACCTCTCCTGGGCAGCACTGTTACGCCTACGTCGAAGACGGTGTGTCTGCCGGTTTGGAAGGCGTTCCCAGAAACCGCCGCCAGGTCAGCGCTGAGACACCCGCGAGTACTACCGTAAGCACCGTGACGTACAGGAACCTGCCGGTCTCGGTTCCGCCACCAGGCAGGCGGGACACCCCGTCCATCACATACGCCGCGAGCAGCTGGACAACGAAGAAGGTTCCCATGAACACCGAAGCCGCAAGCGCGGGGTTGGAATCCCGGTAGGTGGTGGTAATCTTGTTCGACAGCGCGGGCATGATCGTTCCGATCGCGCATCCGATCAGGAGAGATCCCGCGTAAGCCGCGACCACACCCCGGACCTGCCCCGTGACCAGCAGCCCGATCGCCGCGATCAGGTAACCCCAGGGCAATACCGCGATGCCGAATCGCCGGGAGATCCGTCCGTACAGCATCGACGCGCCGAATGACCCGAGACTGAACAGAGAGATACAGGTGCCTGTGGTACCCGCGTCGCCGGTTCCGGTCTCTTCGAGCAGGTAGGAGATCCCCGCTGCGTATTCAAACATACAGACCGCAAACACACAGTGCATCGCGGTGATATACCCCAGGGTCCGGTTGACCCGGAAGGGCTGGTGCGCTGGCGCCTCTCCCCCGGTCTCCCGCTTCCCGTCGGGCAACCAGGCTGCTGTGACCGCGATCCCCAGAAACCCGACCAGGTACACCAGGAACGCCCGGTTCCACCCAAACGAGACCAGCCAGCCGCCAACCACCCCGTAGAACACCCCGAGGATGGAGATGCCAGCGCTCTGCAGTCCGAACAACCGCTGCGCGGCGTACCCCTCGAAATAGCGCGGGATCAGACTGGTCTGGAACGGGGCGATCAGACCCACTCCCAGTCCGGTCACCGCACGCGCGGCAAGCAGTATATAGAAATCTGTGAGAAAAAAGGACAGGAAGCCGGCTGCCAACGCCAAGCCGAATCCCAGCAGTACCAGTCGGCGCGCACCGAACCGGTTGGCAAACATCCCCGAAATCAGCATGCCGGGAACGATGGCAATGTTGGAAACCGTGAGCAGCAGGGACACGGTGGTCTGGGACAGCTCCGGAAACGCCCGTCCGATCTCCGCCAGTCCGGCGGAAATCGCGTTGCCGTGCAACTGGAGCAGACATAGCGTGAGGATGGCGATCGAGATGCGCGTTTCGCGGGCGGGGAGCAGGCTGCGTGATGCGGTCATGAGTTCCCTTTCCTGTCCATTTCTTCGGATGCTGCCCGACCGGACCGGCCCGGGAGATATCCCAAAAACGACATGTGCGTGTACGTAACTCCCGATCCTGTCGGACCGGACATGTATTTACGGTTTCGGCTGTGTAAGCCGTTCCAGTTCTTCCAAAGCCGCCAGTGCCTCTGCGCGGGTTGAACGGCACATCTCCGGTTCGGGACGCAAATCGCGACACACCGCGGGGCGTTCCGGCCGGCCGTACAACCGGCAGCGGAAATCCGGATCGAGTTGACAACAGGGCACTCCCGCCGGTTTCCCGTGCGGATGCCCGGGGATCGGGGAAGAGATGGAGAGGGCGATGCAGCAGGCACCGCATCCCGGCCGGCAGTCCACCGGTTCAGTCCGGCACGACCCGCATCCCGAACGGTGCGAGGGAGAGGCCCGCGAGCTTGATGCTCTGTACCGCAAAGGGGATGCCCACGATCGTGACCGCGAAAACCAGCGCAACTGCCAGATTGGCCAGCGCCAGCTCCCATCCGAACAGCAGGATCCACAGGATGTTGCCCAGCACCATCGAGCAGCCACCGGTCCCCGCGGGTTCAACATGCCGGCCGAACGGCGCGAGCTGGAAGCCGGCAAGTTTGAAACACTGGATCCCGAACGGGATCCCGATGATCGTGACGCACAGCATCAATCCCGCCACCGCCCACAACAGGGCGATCACGAGACCGCCCAGCAGCAGCCAGGCCAGGTTGCCGAGAAACCGCAAAATGGACACGACACGACCTCATCTTTCGTTTATGCATCAAACTATATCACGGGTGGCGGATATGGAAAAGCGCACCGCCGGCGCGGACAAAAGGGGTCCGCCCTCCGGGGTGCGCTTGGTTGCGGGAAGAACCGTGCGAGCGGTTTTACCGGAACCAGCCGAATGTATCTGCCAGGTTGTAGCGGCTGAAGATCGAAACCGCGATCAGGGACACGGTCGCCATGATTTTGATCAGGATGTCCAGTGAAGGACCGACGGTATCTTTGAGCGGATCGCCGACGGTGTCCCCGATGACAGCCGCGGCATGGGTGTCGTCTCCCTTCTGCGCGTCTTCGAGTCCGCCTTGTTCGATGTGTTTTTTACCGTTGTCCCACGCGCCGCCCGCGTTGGCGGTGTAGAGCGCGAGCATGATCGCGGATGCGGTCGCGCCGACCAGCAGGCCGCCGACCAGGTAGGG
>CAZBKR010000124.1:0-2202 GCA_964492455.1 uncultured Oscillospiraceae bacterium | reverse complement strand
CACATCTCGCTGATGCCGCCCGCGTTGTCCGCGATCGGTCCGTAGGTGTCGACCGAGACGGTCGCGGCAACAAAGGAGAGCATGCCGGTTGCGGCCATCGCCACACCGAACAGCCCTCCGACTGCGTTGCTCCCGATGGTGGCCGCCGCCAGAACCAGTACGGGCAGCAGGGTGGATTTCATGCCCAGCGCCATGCCGGACGTGATGGTGAGCGCGGGACCCTCCATCGAGGAGAGGGCGACCTTACGGGTCGGTTTGTAGTCCGCGCTGGTGTAGTACTCCGCAAACATACCGATCACGATACCCGACACGATGCCGATGACCGCCCCCAGCCAGGGAGACAGGGCGCCGGCCTTGAATCCGATCGCGGCGAAGTCGCGCGCCTCGTATCCGCCGAAGGTCAGTAAGGACAGCAGCGCGCCGCCCGCGATGATCAGCGCCGCGCTCAGCCAGAGCGCGAAATTGAGTTCGCGGTGGGGTTTGTCGGAAGCCTTCTTGAAGATGACAAACGCGATGCCGAGGATACAGGCGAAAACGCCGATGGCCGCAAACGCGATCGGGAAATACAGCAGGGAGGTGATCATGTCTTCATTGAAGTAGAGCCCGTCTTTCACACTGTAATAGAACACGTATGCGACAAAAATGACCGCCGCGGCAATCGCGCCTACATAGCTTTCCAGCAGGTCGGACCCCAATCCGGCAACGTCGCCGACGTTGTCGCCGACGTTATCCGCGATGGTGGCGGGATTGCGGGGGTCATCCTCGGGAATATGGGCTTCGGTCTTGCCGACCAGATCAGCACCCATATCGGCCGCTTTGGTATAGATACCGCCGCCGACCCGGTTGAACAGCGCGACCACCGAACAGCCGAGCGCATACCCCGAGATGGTCATGGTGAAGGGGATAAAGGAAATCCCGAGAGAATTCTCATAGATCACGAGATTCTGGGGATCGAGCTGACCCATCGCCTGCCCGAACACCAGATAGACCGCGGTCATGCCCAGCAGCGCAAAACCCGCGACCGACAGGCCCATGACCGACCCGCCCTGGAACGCGACTTTCAGTGTACGCCCGATCGCTTTGGACACGCGCGCCTCGTTGGCGACCCGCACGTTGGCGATCGTCGCGATCTTCATGCCGATGTAGCCGGCCGTCGCGCTCATGATTGTACCGGTCAGGAAGGCGATGCCGACATACCAGGCGATCATCAGGCTGAGCAGGACCGCAATGCCGGCCGCCGCGATCGCGATGATCCGGTATTCGTTTTTGATGAACGTCCGGGCGCCATCCGCGATGATGTCGGACAATTCCCCCATGCGGTCGGTGCCGCGACTGCGGCGTTTGACCGCCAGATAGTTATACGCAGCGAACGCCAGTGACAGGGCAACCGCCGCGATCGCTATGACCAGGAAACCTTTCACAACTCGATACCTCCGGATTCATATATCACATCCTCCGCTCACACACCTTCGCGTGTCGCGGAAAAAAGCCGCATTGGAAAGCAGTATAACTGTGATGTGCCGTTTGACTCAAGGTATGATCCATCGGCAATCTGACGGTTTTTGTCCTGTATATCAGCTTCTGACGGGATTCGTGCGGATTCGTTCATAAAAAAAGCCGCTCCCGCTTTTGTGCGGGGGACGGCCTTTGTCCCTGTCGCTGGTTGAAGGAGCCGGCAGATGTGGACTCCCGTGTGTGCGTTCTACGTCACAACGTGATGTCGAAGTCCACCTCGGTATTGGCCGCCATCTCCGCGAACACCTGTCCGATGATCCCGACTGCCTCTTCGATCTGGGCATCCGTGTGGGTTGCGGTGTAACTGGTCCGCAGCAGACAATTTTCAAGCGTCACCGCGGGCGGGAGAACCGGATTCACGTAGACGCCGTTCTCGAGCAGAAACTTCGCAGTAAAAAGGGTGCGGCCGATGCTCCCGGTCAGGATCGGGATGATCGGCACGAGACTGTTGCCGGAATCGTGCACCCGCACATGCGGGAGGGCGGACAGCATTCCGCGCGCTTTGGCGGCAATTTCGTTCAGCCGGCGGACCCTCCAGGGTTCAGTTTCCAGAATGCGCAGCGACTCGCGTGCCGCCGCCACCTGCGCGGGCGGAATCGAGGCGCTGAAGATGAACGGCCGTGCAGTATGCCGGATGTAGTCGATGACACAGTGGTCGCCGACGACCGCGCCGCCCAGCGAGGCGAA
>CAZBKR010000123.1:0-5743 GCA_964492455.1 uncultured Oscillospiraceae bacterium | reverse complement strand
ACTTTCTGGCGGCCGACCTGTTGTCCCAGGCGGAGCACCTGATGGCGTCCGCGATTCTGGTGACCGATGACGAGAGGATCGCACAGCAGGTAGCAGAGCGTGTACGGGTCCGCGCGGAAAAACTCCCCCGCCAGGACTTGCTCGAACGGTCGCTGGCAGACTATGCCGCGATCCTGCTCGTGCCCGATCTGGACACCGCGGTCGAATTTGCCAACGAACTTGCGCCCGAACATCTCGAAATCTGCACGGAAGACCCGGATAAGCTCCTGCCCCGGATCGTCAACGCAGGTGCGGTGTTTCTGGGTGCCTACAGCCCGGAACCGCTCGGGGATTATTTTGCCGGCCCCAACCATGTGCTGCCGACCAGCGGCACCGCCCGGTTCTTTTCTCCGCTCAATGCCACGGACTTTATCAAACGGATCAATGTCATCCACTATACGCGCGAGGCGCTGGCCGCGTGCCGGGATCAGGTGGTTGTACTGGCGGAAGCGGAAGAACTCTGGGCGCACGCGGAAGCTGTCAAAGCCCGGTTTGAAAAGGGGGCGGACAAGGTATGAGCCGGTTTTGGAATACCCGGACACGGGAGATTGCCCCTTACGTCCCCGGTGAGCAACCCAGGGATCGGTCTTTCATCAAACTCAACACCAACGAATGCCCGTATCCGCCCGCCCCCGCGGTGGCGCGCACGCTGCGGGAGATGGATCCGGATCGATTGCGCCTGTATCCGGACCCGGTCTCTCTCGGGCTGCGGGAAGCATTGTCCGCATACTACGGATTTCCCGCCGGGCAGATTTTTGTCGGCAATGGGTCGGACGAGGTGCTGGCACTTGCGTTTCAAGCTTTTTTTGAGCCGGCACCGGCAGGACAGCCCATCTCGTTTCCCGATATCACCTACAGCTTTTACCCTGTCTATGCCGCGTTGTACGGGATTCCCTGCCGGACGGTTCCTCTCGAAGAAGGATTTGCGGTTCCGATCGAGGCACTTGCGGCACCCTCCGGCGGGATCGCACTGGCCAATCCCAATGCTCCGACCGGTCGCGCGGTCGGACGTGCGGACATCGAACGGCTGACAGCGTCCGACCCCGGGCGGGTGGTGATCATCGACGAGGCCTATGTGGATTTCGGCGGGGAGTCCGCGCTCCCGCTGCTCGAAAACTACGACAACCTGCTGGTTGTGATGACCTTTTCCAAATCCCGTGCGCTGGCAGGCGCTCGTCTGGGATTCGCGTTCGGCTCGCGTGAACTGATCGAAGGGCTGGAGCGGGTACGGGATTCCTTTAATTCCTATCCGGTCGACCGGGTCGCGGAGCAGGTGGGGATTGCCGCGCTGTCGGATGGTGCCTGGTTTGAGCAGAACCGTGCGCGGATCATCGCAACCCGCGGACAAACCGAAAGCAGGCTGCGCGCGCTGGGACTCGATGTGATCCCTTCTGCCGCCAATTTTCTCTTCGCAGGACTGCCCGGGGTGCCGGCTCGCGTCCTCTACAACGCGCTCCGGGATGAAGGTATACTGGTAAGGTACTTCGATAAGCCCCGCATCGACGAATATCTCCGCATATCGATCGGGACACCGGAAGACATGGACGCCCTCTGTGCCGCGCTGGAACGCATCGTTCCCGCCATCGATCGTCCCGGGCGTTTTACAGGAAAGTGAGGAACGATATGGCACGTATGTCCCAATGGGAGCGCGTGACCCGGGAGACACGGATCCGGGCGGCGATTGAGCTCGACGGCGAGGGAAACAGTGAAATCCGGACCGGTATCGGGTTTTTTGACCACATGCTGGTGCTGCTCGCGCGGCATTCCCTGATGGATCTGACGGTGGCAGCGGAGGGTGACCTGGAGGTTGACGCGCATCACACCGTAGAAGACACAGGCATTGTGCTGGGCCGGCTGATCGCTCAGGCGCTCGGCGACAAGGCCGGGATTCGACGATACGGGTATGCATCCATCCCGATGGATGAAGCACTCGCGACAGCTTCCATCGATTTGTCCGGGCGGCCTTACCTGCGGTTCGACGCGACTTTCTCCTATAGTCGGGTCGGCACTTTCGACACCGGGTTGGCCGAGGAGTTTTTCCGTGCTCTGACGACGCAGGCCGGCATCACACTGCATCTGTCATGCGTACATGCCGGCAACGATCACCACGCGATCGAAGCATTGTTCAAATCGTTTGCCCGCGCGCTGCGCGAAGCCGTGGAATCCGATCCCCGCAATCCGGGGATTCCTTCCACCAAAGGTGTTCTCTAAACCGGGCCCATTATATTAGTCGGAGGTTTCCCCATGAATGACTGTATGCGTGACACCGCGTTCCTCGGACGCCCTGCGCTGGCCAAAGGCAAAGTCCGGGAGATGTATGACCTCGGCGACTCGCTCCTGATGGTCGTCACCGACCGCATCTCCGCGTTCGACGTCGTATTCGACGAGCTGATCCCTGACAAAGGCAAAGTACTCAACAGTATTTCCGCCTTCTGGTTCGAGCAAACCGCGCACCTGCTGCCCAACCATGTGATCTCCACCGATCCTTCGGCGTATCCCGACGGGCTGTCCGCCTATGCGGATCAACTGGCCGGGCGCTCGATGTGGGTGCGCAAGGCCGAGATGCTGCCGGCAGAATGCATTGTCCGGGGGTATCTCGAGGGCTCCGCGCTCAAAGAATACCGGCAGCACTGCACGGTCGGCGGCATGCGGATGCCGGAAGGACTCCGGCAGGCCGACAAACTACCCGAACCGCTGTTTACCCCTTCGACCAAAGAGAGCGACGGACACGATATCAACATCACGTTCGCCCAGTTGTGCGATCTGATCGGAGACCGGATGGCAACCGAACTGCGCACAAAAAGCCTGGATTTGTACCGCTACGCCTCTGCGTACGCGGAACAGCGTGGAATCATTCTCGCGGACAGCAAGTTCGAGTTCGGAATGCTGGACGGCGTGCTGACGATCGCCGACGAGTTGTTCACCCCCGATTCTTCGCGGTTCTGGGATATGGAAGACTACCATCCGGGCCGCCCGCAGAAAAGCTTTGACAAACAGTATCTGCGCGAATACCTCGAAACCCTCGACTGGGATAAAACCTATCCGGCTCCCCATTTGCCGGAGGAGATTGTGGAAAAGACCGCGGCCAAATACCGGGAAGCCTATGAGCGGCTGACCGGGAGGTCGTTTGGATGATCGCGATTCTCGATTACGGGATGGGAAATCTGGGGAGCGTCTACAAAGCGCTCTCCTTTCTGGGAATGCAGGCCGTCATCACCGGGGATCCGGATGTGGCCGGTACCGCGCAGGCTCTGGTGCTTCCCGGTGTCGGGGCGATGCGGCCCGCGATGATCAACATGCGGGCGCGGGGACTGGACCGGACCGTCCGCGACGCGATCGAGGCAGGCAAACCCTTCCTGGGGATCTGCCTCGGGATGCAGATGCTGTTTGACACAAGCGAAGAAGACGACGCCGACGGGCTGGGGATTCTTCCCGGCCGCGTCCGCCGGATTCCGGCCGCCGCGGGAATCAAGATTCCTCACATGGGCTGGAACCGGATCACACTGCGCGGGCCGGAGGCGGCCGGCGGGCCCGGTGCGCTGCTCCGCGATGGGGAGAGCGTGTATTTTGTCCACTCCTACCACGCAGTGCCTGACGACCTCTCCATTCTCACCGCGGTGTCCGACCATGGGATTCCATTCACAGCCGCGGTTCGATCCGGCAGTATCGACGCGTTTCAGTTCCATCCCGAAAAAAGCGGGGACCGCGGCATCGAAATTCTGCGCCGCTGGCTCACCCGCATGGAGGGCAGCAAAGTATGATCCTGTATCCTGCCGTCGATTTGCTCGACGGGCACTGCGTTCGACTTCGCCAGGGGGATTATGAAGCGGTTACGCAGTATTCGGACGATCCTCTTGCGGTTGCGGAAGGATTCCGCAACGCGGGTGCCTCCTGGATCCATGTGGTGGATCTGGACGCTGCCCGCACAGGGCGCGCGGTCAATCGGGTGGTCATCGCCCGGATCGCTGCAGCGACCGGACTGCGAGTCCAGACCGGCGGGGGCATCCGCTCGATGGCGGACGTCGAAGCATTGCTGAAGGCAGGGCTGTCCCGGCTCGTGATCGGCACCGCAGCGGTGCGTGACCCCGCGTTTGCGCGCGAAGCGCTCGCCGCTTATCCGGACCGCATCGCCATCGGCATCGATGCGCGGGACGGCGAAGTGGGCGTGGAAGGGTGGACGAGCGGCGGCGGCATCCAGGCGGTTGAACTTGCTCTCCGGATGCGGGAACTGGGTGCCCGTACCGTTGTCTATACCGATATTGCACGGGACGGTATGCTGGGCGGTGTTGCACTGGACAAGACCCGCGAGATGGTCGACCGGACCGGTCTGGACGTCATCGCGTCCGGTGGAGTCGGATCGGAACAGGATGTCGAAGAGGTACGCACGACCGGCGCAGCCGGTCTGATCATCGGCAAGGCACTCTATGAAGGAAAGGTGGATTTGGCCGCATGCTTGAAAAAAGAATCATCCCCTGCCTAGACGTCAAGAACGGACGGGTTGTCAAAGGAGTCAATTTTGTCTCCCTCCGCGACGCGGGCGACCCGGTGGAAGCCGCCAAGGCCTACAATCGTTCTGGCGCGGACGAACTGGTGTTCCTCGACATCAGTGCGACCCTGGAAGCGCGCGGCACAATGATCGAGATGGTGCGCCGTGTTGCGGAACAGGTGTTCATCCCCTTTACGGTCGGCGGCGGCATCCGTTCGATTGAAGACATCCGTGCGATCCTGCAGGCCGGGGCGGACAAGATTTCACTCAACTCTGCGGCGGTGTCGGACCCGGCTCTGGTTACACGTGCGGCTGCGGCCTTCGGGAGCCAGTGTGTCGTGGTTGCCATCGATGTGAGACAGACACCGGCAGGGACGTATGAGGTGGTCATCGCGGGAGGGACCCGGCCGACCGGTCTGGAGGCGGTCGCCTGGGCACGCGAGGTTGAGCGCCTGGGTGCCGGGGAAATTCTCCTGACCAGCATGGACCGGGATGGAACCAAAAGCGGATACGACAACATTATCACCCGCCGGATTGCGGACGCGGTCGGGATTCCGGTGATCGCTTCTGGCGGTGCCGGAAGCCTGGATGACTTTTATGACGGCATCGTGCAGGGGGGAGCGGACGCCGTGCTCGCGGCCAGCCTGTTCCATTTCGGGGATATCGACATCCTGGATCTCAAACACTACCTGGCTTCGCGCGGCATCCCGGTCCGGCTCCCGGACATCGGAGCGGAAGGGAAGGGAACCCCATGAGCACCCCTCGCGAAGACACCGCCTTTACGCGGTCGTTTGCGGAGCCGGACCGGATCCGGGTCTGGGAAGCACTCAAAAAGGACGCCGCCGGATATGTGTGTGCCATTGTGCTCGACGATACGGATGGTGCGCCGCTGATGCAGGCATTTATGGATCGGGAGGCGTTTCTGTTGACGCTCGAGACTGGTTTGATGCACTACCACAGCCGCAGCCGCAGCCAGCTTTGGCTGAAGGGGGAGACGTCCGGCCACTTCCAGCACGTTGTGTCCGCGCAGGTGGACTGTGACGCGGACGCGCTGGTGTTCCGGGTGGTGCAGGACGGTGCCGCCTGCCACACCGGTCACCACAGCTGCTTTTTCCGCGATTTGTCTGAACTTGCGCGCGCCTGATTTCGCACAGTGGCTGCGGCCGCGCTATAATGAAAGAAAAGAGGAGGTGTATCATGAGCAGAATCGGTGAGATC
>CAZBKR010000122.1:1449-5793 GCA_964492455.1 uncultured Oscillospiraceae bacterium | reverse complement strand
ACATAAAATGCCACTGCTTTCTTCATGGGTCATACCACCTTCCTTCTTTTTGATGAGGCTTCTTCTATGATAACCCAAGCGGTTCCGCGCAACAACTTGCACAGCATCGTCTGGCAATTGGAAAGACCGGGCGTTGCCTATTCAGTTTTTCTTTTCTCTCTTGAAACACATGAACCAATCCAGGCAATAAATATCGTCGGAAGGACTCTCCATGCGCTCTTTCGCCGTCCCGCAGGAACCAGCGGTCGGGACGATCACGTCATCACCAGGGCGCCAGTCCGCGGGTGTCGCGACGCCGTCTCTATCGGCTTTCTGCAAAGCAATGATGATGCGCTTGATTTCATCAAAGTTCCGGCCTGTCGTAAGCGGGTAGTACAGCATGGTGCGGATGATCCCTTTCGGGTCGATAAAGAAGACAGCACGGACCGCCTGCGTGTTGGACTGGTTCGGCTGGATCATACCGTAGAGGCGGGCGACGTCCATACGGATATCCTCAATCAGAGGGAATTTGACTTCCATATTCTTGAGGCCTTTGTATACGATTTTCTCCTGGATCGTGCGCAACCATGCGATGTGTGCGTAAAGGGAATCGACCGAAAGTCCGACCAGTTCCGTATTGAGGGCTTTGAACTCCTCAGTCATAGCGGCAAATGTCATGAATTCAGTCGTGCATACCGGCGTGAAATCGGCGGGGTGGGAGAACAAGATGACCCATTTCCCCTTGTAGTCGGCCGGGAAATTGATGTCGCCCTGGGTTGTCCTGGCCTTGAAGGCGGGTGCGGGATCACCTAACAGCGGCATGCGGTACGTAGTTTGGTCTTCCATGGTCGTTCCTCCTCATTCATGTGCGTCCACATCGGAAACGCAAGTTTGATTTGATAAAACCAATGTACCAATCCACAATATTTTGCTCCGTGACGTAATCACGTATGCAATTCCGCCCGCCGGTATATCTCCTTTTTCTGCGTGTCTGATAAGAACCGTTCCGAAAGGAAGGCAATGACGGCGATTCCTCCCAGATTGAGTACAAGACGGAGCAGTGTGAACCCGATTCCCATGGAGGAAGCTTCAAACAGCAACAGGGGAATTTTCGTGGTGGACCAGGCTCCCAGCATGATAAACACATTGGAGAGGCGGCTGCCCTTGCGGAGCAGAACCCCCGCGACCGGGAACGCGGCATAGAGGGGGCCCGCCGCGACAGATCCGAGCAGATAAGCAATGATAACCCCGACCCATCCTGCTTTATCGCCCATATATTTAACCATGGTCTCCCGTTTGACCCAGACATCCAGCAGACCTAACAGGATGAAGATGGGCGGGAGCACCGACAGCATCTCCAGCAGATTGCGACCGGTCAGTTCGAAGGAACGGACGCCGGTCTCGGGCGACAAGACAAGTAACGCGAGGTTGACCACAAGCATCAGAATGAACAACCGATACCGTTGCCATATACTTTTGCGTTTAGGCTGCGAGGGTGTTGAAGCAGGCATGGCATCGATCTGTTGACCAGTAGAAGAAACCGATGCCGGAACCAGTTCAGGTTTTATGCTTTGATTCTTCACAACACCACCCCCATCACGAGCGCAACCACGAGAGAAAACAGATAGGCAGAGAGATTGCGTATCACAGCAGCCTTACGGCCGAAATATCGGATCTCGACCGGGAGGGTGACAATTCCAACCATCATCAAAGTCGACACAAACGCTGCAATCTGCATGATTCCCGCTCCATTCTGAAGCAGTGCGGCTGCAAGCGGAAATGCGATGAAAGCCGGGACCAAAGTTATGGATCCGATCAGAGAGGCTGCCATCACACCGATCCATCCGGATCCGCTGCCTAGTAAAGTGGAAATCTGCGTCGGGGTCAGAACAGCGAGCATCATGCCGATGAGGAGCAGGATCACCATAAACTGGGGGAGAATGTTCTCAAAAGACTTCCAGGCTTTTTTGAGGGCCATTCGGGTTTTCTCTTTGCTTTTGACAAACGAAAATGTCAATCCGGCCGCCATCAGCACATAGAGCGCAATTGTCATGTGTGCGGTCTCCTTTTCATTTGATGGAAAATATCTTGCGCATCATAGCGGATCGACAGCGCACAAAACTGTGACCGACGTCACAGGAATGTGAAGCCGGTCACTTGATGGGTTTATGCGATTCTTTGGCCCCGGTGCAACGTCGGGGTTGTTCCCCAACTTAATGCCCTCCGCAATCGCCCGCATGTTTATGTTCGTGACAGGTGGAGCCATCCGATACCAGCCTGCCCTCCAGCCAGGAACGTGCAACGTCATCGACAGGGCCTGCCGCGCCGGTGACCACATCGATCGCTGCGGCGTTGAACAGCTCGATCGCGCCACCACCCATTCCGCCGGCGATCACAACGTGCGCACCTGCTTCCTGCATCAATCGGGGCAACAGCCCTGGCTGGTGACCCGGATTGGCGATAAAGGACTTGCGGAGAATCTCAACACCTTCTGTCTCGTAGACAAAAAATCCTTCGCAGTGGCCAAAATGCCCGGAAACCGCGCCGTTGTCCGCCGCAATCGCAATCTTCTTCATAGCTTACCTCCCTCCAGCACTTTCTCAAATGCTTCGATGGTTGCGTCCAGGTCATGGCGGTCATATGCTTCGATGCGTCCTTCGTCGCACAACGCGGCCACCCCAGGATGGACAGGAATGCGCCCCAGCAAAGGAATATCCATATTACGCGCAACTTCTTCCGCCTTACTGTGTCCGAACAGCTCGATCCGGCGTCCGCAGTCCGGGCACACGGCATAACTCATGTTTTCAATGATCCCCAGTACCGGAATGTTCATCATGCCCGCCATGCGGTAGGCTTTGCGGACAATGCTGGTCACGAGGTCCTGCGGGGATGTCACTATCAGGATCCCGTCCAGCGGTATCGATTGGAATACCGTCAAAGGAACGTCACCGGTGCCCGGCGGCATATCAATAAAGAGAGTGTCCAGTGTCCCCCATACTACATCAGACCAGAATTGTTTGACCGTACCGGCGATGAGCGGTCCGCGCCAAACAACCGGGGTGTCAGCCCCATCCAGCAGCAGATTGATCGACATCACGCGGATACCTCCCGCCGTGACGACAGGAAAGATACCTCCGTCGGCCTGTTCCGGGCGTTGTCCTTCGACTCCGAAAACTCGCGGAATCGACGGGCCGGTCACATCGGCGTCGAGAATGCCGACCTCCTGCCCACGGCGACGGCTGAGCACCGCCAGCAGTGAAGTAACGAGAGATTTTCCTACACCTCCCTTACCGCTGACGACAGCGACAGTTCTTTTAAAGTGATTGAGTGGATTGGGTTCGAGATGGAAAGGATCCGCAGCATCTTGCGGAGGGTGGGTATGATCACTCATGTTGGCTCCTTCCGAGGCATCGACAAAATGGGATATGGTCAAATGCCCATAATTTCAGACCTCATTGTAGCCCTCATAAAGAGAAGCGTCAATCCGGAACCGTCCACAAGTTTATCTATATCGCCAACTGCTATATGTTGTTCTCCGGACTCTGCCACCGCCTGCCGTGTCCACCAAACCGGCATCGCCCGCCAGGACATCCGGCATGACTTTCTCCGGGAAGGCAGGCCGGTGTTCTGGAACCGCAGCGAGGACACTCGACAGCACCTCTGGAATGCTCGTGTACCTGTTCAAACGGCGCAGCCCATGTCGAGCCGCACGCAGAGCAATGTACTGTGCAAACATTTCGCGTCGCATGTCCGCCTTCGATCAGAATGGATTTTCCGTGTACAAGACTGTCCGCCACCTTCTCCCGCGCTGAAGAAAGGATACGCTGGAACGTCGGGCGGGAGACCTCCATTTCGCGGGCACAGGCCTCTTGTTCCAACCCTTCGAGATCTTTCAACCGGAGTGCCTCGAGCTCTTCCAGCTTAAGGACATTTTGTTCTCCCGCCTGATGATTGTCTGAGCCTGCCGGCACGAAATGAATCACATCGGGAATTTGTCCGACTCTTCGCCATTTGACAGGTCTGGCCATGGTGGTTCTCCTGTTCTGTCCGGGATCAAATCCGGTGAATCTTAACGGCTGTCCGCTACTGCTTCTCTTGCCATGGATTCATACAATCGCAATCGTCCAACTTTCCCCGTCACATAGATCCGGCCGGCGGCCAGCAATACATTGATTGCGCGCTGCGCGTCGAACAACCGCATCCCGGAAGCAGAAGCGTACTCTCTGGAAGTGAATGGACCCGGCAAATCCGACGGCATCAACTGGTCCAGACCCTCCGGCAACGAGACCCGGACAACGTCGGCAATGCGGGTCGGAATCCGGTCGAATCTCGACGATCCCCTTTTCCGATCATGACTCCACCCGT
>CAZBKR010000122.1:0-1439 GCA_964492455.1 uncultured Oscillospiraceae bacterium | reverse complement strand
CAGCGTGAGCCGTTCTTCTCCGAGACAAGGTTTGACATAGACCAGTTCCCGGAAGATTTCGGAAGGCTGTCCCAGTTTGGGAGACCTCCTCTTTTTGGTGACCTCACCCGACTCTTCGTCTACCCACTGCAGCCATTTCACGCACGGGACCGGATAAACGACCGTAACGGGATACTCCGGCAGAAACGCTTTGAGTTTCGGGCGCAGGCGCGAAAATCCTCCGGTTTGAATCTCTACGATCCCGTAAGGTCCGCAGATATCCGCATAGTATCCCCCGATGCGAATTTCATGTCTGGATTCATCAGGTTCCAAAAAGTACTTAAGGATTGCGTGCAGTGTTTTTTCGCCCAATGTGCCGATGCCCGCGCGGGTACGGTCAACGCCGATCACGCGGGCACGGGCAGATGCAAAGGCTTCTGTATCAAAAAAATCAATCTGCAACTCCGACCGTCCCCTTAGTTGGAACTTTTCGGCAGGAAGGGAATCAGCTGTTTGGCAAATCCGGGCATGGTCATCGTCTGCAGCCAGACTTTGCCGGGTCCTGTCAGGGTGGTCAGGAATAAACCCTCTCCTCCAAACAGTACATTCTTGAATCCCTTGACCATCTGCGCCTGATACTGCACCGTCTCCTCGTATGCCGCGACGTTTCCTGTGTCGACTTTGATGGTCTCGCCGGGCGCTAGAACCCTCTCTTTCAGGCTGCCGTCGATCTCCAGGAAGACCAGCCCGGTTCCGAGGATCCGCTGCAGAACAAATCCTTCGCCACCGAACAACCCGGCGCCGAGACCGCGTACCACATGTGCGCTCAAGGTAACACTGGGCTGCGCGCACAGGAACGCGCCGCGTTGCGCGATGATCCCGCGGCCGCTTACGTCGATCGATACAATGTGTCCGGGGAACGTGCTGGCGATCACGATTTCCTGATTTGGCAACGAAGAGGTATAGGTTGCCATGAATAGTGACTCACCGCTGAACATCCGCCCGAGACCCTTCATGAGTCCGCCCTGCATGTTGGTTGTCATGGAGATGCCGTTGTCCATCCAGACCATCCCGCCGGACTGCGTAAAAATGCTCTCGCCGGGGTTCAAACGGATCGAAACCGCGGGCATGTTGTCACCGAACACTTCGTAACGGAGAGCACCGGCTGGTGCATAATTCACCGGAGCCTGCGGCTGGTATGCCTGCGGCGGGGGAACAGGTTGCTGGTATACCTGCGGCTGCGGAGTTGCGTCCATGGGACTGCCGCAGCGGTTGCAGAATTTGGCGTTTCCGGTCATGTTGTTTCCACATTTCGGGCAAATCATAAGCGCCTCCTCCGTAAATATCCTCTGATCAGATTGTTTCCATTATACCCGCAGCCGCGAAGTCATCGCAGCAGAGTACTGTCCAAATGTGAAAAATCATTGAAAATATGCAAATGGCCCGGCCACCAGGGTTCC
>CAZBKR010000121.1:0-5863 GCA_964492455.1 uncultured Oscillospiraceae bacterium | reverse complement strand
GGTGGGGATCTGCAGGATGGCGAAGGAGGTGTCCTGATCCCGCCGCAACCGGATTCCAAGATAGAGGGACATGTTGACCAGTACGGGGAAAGGACGGCTGCGGTCTACCGCCATAGGGGTGAGCACCGGATGCACAATCCGGCTGAAATACCCTGCCGCATGCATCCGCTGCCGGTCATCGAGGTCGTCCGGACCTAAAAACCGGATGCCCCGCCCGGCCAGCGCGGGCAGCAGGAGTCCATGCAGGCAACCCGACTGGCGATCGTAGAAGCGCAGAACGCGGCTGCGGATGAGTTCCAGCTGTCGTTGCGGAGTGAGTCCCGCAGGATCGGGATCACCGTACCCCGAACGCACCTGTTCCTGCAGCCCTGCGACGCGCACCATGAAAAACTCATCCAGATTGGATGCGGTGATGCCGCAGAAATTGACGCGATCGAGCAACGGCGTCGCGGTTTCAAATGCTTCGTCCAGCACCCGGTCGTTGAAATCCAGCCAGCTCAGTTCTCTATTGGTATAAGGGAACGCGTTGGATACGTTCTGCGGTTCCATCCATCCATCTCCCATCAAGCCCGTTTGCTACATCAACAGAGCAGATTCAATGATCAGTTCCGGCCGGATCCCGAAGACGTCTTCGAACGCGGGCGTCCATCTCCGCAACGCCCACCGTTCGAGGTCGGCATCCTGGCCGCTCCGGCAGCGCAGTATCAGCCGGTCCCCCGTCAACTCGGCCCGGGGTTCACTCAGACGCTGGGTGTGGGACTGATCCAACGCATTGGCGAGTTGCAGGATCGCGGCGAGTTTGGTCGCAACGATCCGGTCTTTATCCCTGCGAAACGGAACCTGACGAAAGCGGTCAACGCCCGGCTCGTTCTCGTCAAAGCCGGCGATACAGGCGATCAGGAACATCTCATCTTCTCCGAGTCCGAACAGCGAGGTCTCCCGCAGGATTTCGAAGGCTGTCTTCCGGTGGTTCCGCGTATTGACAAAGTAGCCCACGTCATGGAGGTGCGCGGACAACTCGAGCAGGAGACGCGCCCGTCTCCCGAGTCCGTGTGGTTTCCGGAGCGTGTCAAATACACATAGCGCGCACTGTGCCACCCACTCCGCGTGTGCGGTATCGCAACGGAATACCGACGCCATATGACGGGCCGACGCCAAGGCGTTGACCCGCAGTGTCTCCTGATTGCGGGATCGGTTGTCACGGGAGGCCATCTCGTCGATTACGGCGTCGGAAAAACTGAAATCGGGCACGCAGATCTCTTCTGCCGAAGTCATGTCGATCAGCTCCGACACAACGGCCAGGGCCGGCAGCAACGGATTGTCTGCGCTTCCCGCCGGTATCCCGCGCATCCGCAAGGTCTCATAGAGGGTTTTCAACGCGGGCAGCCCGACGCAATACAGCCCGTTATGCGGCACAGCACCCGTAAGTGTGGCGATGTCGCGGACAAACCGCCCGTTCACCACCAGTCGATCGGGTGGCGGATTGTCCAGCTGGATGCGTATATGCCCGAGCAGAGTCCGGACATACTCTTTGAGCACTTCGTGATACCGGCCGGTCTGATCCTGCAGTCCGGACAGCAGATCGTTGAGACGCTGTACACCGGTCGGCAGGCTGGTCGAAAAACGCACCCGGCTATCCCGGGTATAAGCCAGTCCGACATTTCCGGTTCCCAGATAGGCGATCAGCGCACCCTGGCTGCCGGGTTCGGCCTGGTATCTCTCCAGGATCCGCCCGATCACCATAGCGGATTCGCGGGTTTCCTCAAGCACATCGATGGAAACGCCGTTCTGCACACGGATCAGATCGACGACATAATCCCGGTTATCCGCTTCCCGCAATGCGGTGGTGGCAACGGTTCTGGACCGCGACACGCCATACTCCCGCATGACCTGGGCGTAATCTTTCAGAATGCGGGACAGCAGAGCCACGCTGTCGAACCGGATCCGGCGGGAAGTGAAAACCTCGCGGCCGATCCGGATCGGTCTTTCCAGTGATTCGAGCTCCCGCCAGCCATCTCCGGTCACCTGGACGACACGCATACGTACAAACGAGGAACCGATTTCCGTAACCGACAGAACAGGGGTGTCGATGTGGTCGTCCATCCGCATGTGAGACCGCCTTCCATCCCTTCAGGCCATTTCATATGCCCTCCTGCCGGAGGACGCGCGACGAGAGATTTTCTTTATTGTATCATTTGTATGAAGACATCAGAGAGGGAGACCCACTCCCGATCCAGCCGCGGCCATCACGTTCGGGAACGTCGAAACCTTCCGTGATGACGAGGGCGTATATGCGCGAAGCAGAGATATCATCGCACAATCGAACTAAAAGCGCCCGCGATCTGCCCAGAGTCCCAGTGCCGGGTTGGGGATGTAATAGACTTCCTCACCCGCTACCATCTGGAATCCGGCTTTCAGCCGATCCGGATTGTACGTACGGACCGCTTCGTCGTAATCCATCCACGCGAAACCTACCCCTTCGATTTCGTTCCGGCTGAGCAGACGTGTCGCGTACGTAATGGAAAAGCGTCCGTCCGACGATCCATGGATCAAATGGGCAGGTACGGATTGATTGGTCTGCAGATCCTCGTTATCCCGGAACAATGTGAGCACACGCTCCCGTCCGACATACCCGTACTTGCGGATCAGCCGGTCATTTTCCGGATCCTCTCCGAACCGGGTAATGCCGGGGGCAAGCACCAGCAGCTGCCCCCCGTCCGCGATCGCCATGCGGGTCCGGTAGACCGCCTTGTTCCCCAGCCAGGTGCTCTTGAATTCCTGCCCGTCGAGATAGACGACCACTTTTTTGAGCGGTTTTTCCACAAAGATCAGGTTTTTCTTTTGACTGAGCGCCACGGCTTGCTCAAACAGCGCGCGTTCCCGTCCAATGTAAAGGCCCTGCACCGAGATGTCGGTTCCGACGGCTGTGGTGACCGTCAGTACATACAGGAGCGGAACTTGTGCAAGTGTGTACTCCTGTGCATAGTCGAACAGTTTGCGCACCGGCGAGTGGTCTTTTCCCATGATGCGCTCCAGTCCGTAGAATGCGCCGAGCATATGGGAACTGCTGATCATGGAAGCGCCACCGCATCCGACAAACAGATTCTTGCTCTGATTGGCCATCCCGACGACCTCGTGGGGTACGACTTGTCCGATCGATATGACCAGGTCATAGGACGGATCCAGGATGCGGCGGTTGAGTTCGATGTCGACCGGCGTGTCCATCAGGCCTTCGCTGATCTCGTGTACATAGCTCCCCGGGATCTGTCCGATCCGGACGACATCGTCCCGCCAGCTGTGTACCAGCAGGGAATCGGGATCGATCGCATCCCCGAAAAAGGCACGGCTCTCTTCCGGGGAGACCGGCTGATGTGTCCCCAGTGCGGGGAGAATGTCCACTTCGCACGCGTCCGCAAGCAGGAGAGAACGCAGCATCGCAGTGATGGGTCCGGCATACGAGTGGAATCGGGTGTAGTCGGGCGGGATCAGGAGTACCTTGCGCAACGGGCGCCCGTTGCTGGCCAGCGCCTGTTCGAGTGCCTGCCGGATCCCGGTGTCGGTAATGCGTGAGCCGTCGGTGGCTTCCATCGCCAGAGAAGGGGAACGGAAACGGTCAGATCGGGTCGTAGACATGCGCGACTCCTTTCGCAATCCTGATCAGGCGTTGTAGGTGTTCGATACGGTGTCTCCGCCGCGGCCGGTCCAGTTGGTATGGAAGAACTCTCCCCGTTCGCGGTCGACCCGTTCATAGGTGTGCGCGCCGAAATAGTCGCGCTGTGCCTGCAGCAGGTTTGCCGGCAGACGAGCGCTTCGGTATCCATCGTAGTAGGCCAGTGCGGAAGAAAAGGCCGGCGCCGGTATGCCATGGGCGGCACAGGCTGCGACGACACGTCTCCATCCGGTCTGGGCGGTATCGATTTCTTCCTTGAAGAAGGGGTCCAGGAGAAGATTGGCCAGCGCGGGCGCCCGGTCAAACGCTTCTTTGATTTTGCCGAGGAACACGGAGCGGATAATACAGCCTCCCCGCCACAGCAGCGCGATACCGCCGTAATCGAGATCCCAACTGTAGGTTTCCGCCGCGGCCCGCAGCAACGCGTACCCTTGTGCGTAAGAGATGATCTTGGAGGCATACAGCGCGTCGCGGATGTCGCGGACAAACGCCGCGCGGTCGCCGTCAAAAGCGGGAACCGGTCCGGGCAGAATCGAGGAGGCAAAGACCCGCTCCTCCTTGATGGCGGAGAGACAGCGGGCAAAAACCGCTTCGTTGATCAGCGTCAGCGGGATTCCCTCGTCCAGCGCGGCGACCGAAGTCCACTTGCCTGTGCCTTTCTGCCCGGCGGTGTCGAGGATGAGATCAACCACGTCGTTCCCTTCTTCGTCCCGGTACCCGAGGATGTCCCGTGTGATTTCGATCAGATAGCTTTCCAGACTGCCGCGATTCCACTCATCGAACACCTCAAACATTTCCTCGTTGGTCATGCCGAGATACGTTTTCATGATCTGATAGGCTTCGCAGATGATCTGCATGTCGCCATATTCGATCCCGTTGTGGGTCATCTTGACGAAATGCCCGGCGCCGTCACTGCCGACCCAGTCGCAACAGGGGACCCCGTCTGTTTTGGCCGCGATCGCCTGAAAGATCGGTTTGACCGGTACCCAGGCCGCCGGTGAGCCTCCCGGCATGATGCTCGGGCCCTTGAGCGCGCCCTCTTCTCCGCCGGAGACGCCGGTGCCGATGTAGAGAAGACCACGGGACTCGACATACGCGGTGCGGCGGATGGTGTCCGGGAAGTGGGAGTTGCCGCCGTCGATGATGATGTCGCCGGGGTCGAGCAGCGGGATGAGCCGTTCGATGAAATCGTCCACCGGCTTGCCCGCTTTGACCATCAGCATCACTTTGCGGGGTTTTTCCAGCGCTTCGACCAATTCTTCGAGAGAATAGGTGCCAGTGATAGCCATACCTCTGGCACGCGTTTCGATAAAGTGGGTTACACGTTCTGTCGTCCGGTTGTAAACCGCGACGGAGAATCCTTTGTCTGCCATGTTCATGACAAGGTTTTCGCCCATAACGGCGAGGCCGATCAAGCCGATATCCGCTTTCTTCATCCTTTCATCCTCCTCTTTTTCTCTTACACGGTTTTCCAGGGCGGGTGTTCCGGCAGACAGGTGTCAAACACCTCCAGCAGCGATTGGGCGTAGCCGCCCGCATATGTGTTGTGAATAAAGCGGTCCAGCGCTTCTTCGAGGAAGCGCTTCCAGGCATTCTCCTCATCCCCCGGATTGATCGGATAAAACCCGGCGCCGTTCGCGTCCGCCGCCGCCTTGTCTCCCGGGGCGTCGCCCACCATCAGGATGTCTTCCGGGCGGTACCGGCCTTCCATCGCATGACGGATAATTTCTTTTTTAGACCCCATTTCCTGACCTGCGATCACCTTGACATAGTCCGCCAGCCCGTGTTCAGCCCACTCCCGGACCAGGGCTTCTCCCGGTGTCGCGGAGCAGACCACGATGTCCGCGACATCCTGCAGTTTTTCGAGACTTTCCCGGACAAAGGGGAACGGGGGGACACCGTGTACAATTTGTCCGATCGAAGCGTTGACCGCTTTGGACCAGCCGAGCGCGCGAAGCAGAACAGGATCGTTCGTGCGGGCCGTTTCCGCTTCGAGTGCAGGCTCTCCGAGTTTGGTCTCGCGTTCCATCCAGTCGCGCAGCGCGCCGGTCTCCGGGGAGCGGTACCCGCGCCGCAGCACTTCCTCCCGTTCCGAGAGGAGGTCGAAGACCCGGATCAGCGCAGGGAACCGGTTGATTCCGCGCCATTTGGAATACAGGTTGACGAATTCCGCGGCCTCGCGAACGTATTTGG
>CAZBKR010000120.1:0-5892 GCA_964492455.1 uncultured Oscillospiraceae bacterium | reverse complement strand
CCGACGGGCCCCGCCGCAGCTACTCGCCTGCCGGCCCCCGCTCCGACGGCCCCCGTTCCGACGGGCCCCGCCGCAGCTACTCGCCTGCCGGCCCCCGCTCCGACGGCCCCCGCTCCGACGGGCCCCGCCGCAGCTACTCGCCTGCCGGCCGTGATGATCGTCCCCGCCGGTCCTATGTGCCCGCCGACAGTACGCCGGTTGAAACGCTGCCCGTGGAAGGTGCGGTCGAAGCTGTATCTGCGGAAGCCAGAACCATGCCGGAAGGCTGGCTGGAAGGGCGCAACCCGGTTCTGGAGGCGCTCCGCGCCGGACGGACCATCAATAAAATGTGGGTGCTCCGGCACAAGGGCAGCCGGCCGGATCCGGTGCTGGGCCGGCTGGTCGCAATGGCACGTGAGGCGGGTGTGGTAATCCTCGAAGTCGAGCGCGACGCATTGGACCGCATGGCGTTTTCCAAAGGTCACCAGGGCGTTATCGCTCAAGCGGCTGCACATACGTATGCGGAGTGGCAGGATGTGGTTGCCGCCGCCCGGGAGCGCGGTGAAGATCCTCTGGTTCTGGTACTGGATGAACTGAAAGATCCTTACAATCTAGGCTCCATCCTCCGCATCGCGGACGCAGCGGGCGTGCACGCGGTCGTCATTCCTTCCCGCAATTCAGTAGGGCTGGACGCGCTCACCGCCAAAGCCTCATCCGGTGCGATCGAGTATGTTCCCGTCTCGCGCGTTGTCAATATCGTCTCCACTCTGGAAGCGATGAAAAAGGACGGATTCTGGATCGTAGGTACCGATGCTTCCGGTGACACCCCGTATGACAAAGCGGACTTTTCCGGGCCGACCGCGATCGTGGTCGGGAGCGAAGGAGAAGGACTGGGCCGTTTGGTCAGGGAACATTGTGATTTTCTGGTCGGCATTCCGATGTGCGGCAAGGTCAATTCGCTCAACGTCGCAGTTGCGACGGGCGTCGTCGTTTTTGAAGCATTGCGTCGACGCAAGGCCACTGCCACCGAATGAGGAAGACGGATGGACAACGTCCGGCCGGTTGACGATACTGTCCTGATCGCGAAAGCACAGGCCGGGGACGACGAAGCGTTCACGGTCCTGCTGTCGCGGTACAAACCGCTGGTGCGGTCCCGGGCTTCTTCGATGTTTATTGCGGGGTCGGACCATGAGGACGTCGTACAAGAGGGAATGATCGGGCTTTTCAAAGCGGTTCGTGACTTTGATCCGGCCCGGGGGGCTTCGTTTCGAACGTTTGCATCCCAGTGCGTAACCGCCCAGATCCGAAATGCGGTCCGGGACGCAGGGCGCCAAAAGCACCGGCTCCTGACGGATTCCCTCAGTCTGTATGGATTCGCGGAAACGGGCGGGGAAGAGGCAGCCGGCTTGCCCGGCAACGATCCGGCGCTCAATGACACCGATCCGGAGCGTCGCCTGATCTTTGCGGAAACCGCACAGGATGTGCAGAAATTTATGGAAACCGAGCTCACTGCCCTGGAACGGTCCGCCATTCGTCTGCTGCTCGCCCGCTTCAGTTATCAGGAGGCGGCTAAGCGGCTCGGGAGGGATGTGAAGTCGATCGACAACGCGGTCCGGCGCGCCCGCGTCAAATTCAACAACCGGTTTCGCCGCGCACCGCGGGAGGACGACAGCCATACCCCGGGATAACACGCTATAATGAATGTATCGGCTCCAATCAATGGCGGAGATACAGAACAGTCATGCAACAGCAAGCACACAAAACAGTACGCACCGCAGGGAAAGTGCTGGCAGCGCTTGTGTTTGTCGCGCTGCTCGGCGGTGCGGTCTATCTGGGGCTGGAGATGTTCGGCGGGTTCGGGCGAGGGACGACTCCCTCGACCAGCACCACGACGGGTAATGGCACCGCCGCGGTGGTCACGATACCCACTACGTCCGGAAAACCCGTGAATACAGGCCTTGGCGACAGCGATCTGGTGCAGCAGCTCATTGAGATGATGCTCAACGACACCCGTTTTGAAGAACTGTATGCGGAAATTCCCGCCTTCCAGCGCCTCGGTGTGGACGCAGACACGTTTTATCAATATTTATCACTGCTGCGAAGCGGCATCCGGGGAAGAATCACTTCCTATATACCGATTGCCGGGGAAGATATGGAAACCATACGCGCGGAGATTCTTTCCAACACGCCTCAGTACGGGGAGATGGCAGCCAGTATGGGAGGATATTGGATCCAGTATCAGACCGCTGCGGGAGATGAGGAGCAATTTGCGGTGTTTCTCCATCGGCAGGAGGACGGGATCTGGTTTTTCTCACGTGATTGGATCGATGGGATCCTTGCCATCCAGTCCTATGCGACACTCTATTTTGACGCGGTGGAGAAGGGCAATGTGGACGCGCTCTCCGTGCTGGTTCACAGTGAGATCAACGATCCGGACATCCGGATGGCAAAAGCTACGGCGACGGTTCGGTTTTATCAGAAGTGTGTTCCGTCCAAAGCTTCGTCGTTCCGGCTGCTCCATGCGAGGGCGGACAGCTTTGCGTATGAGCAGGACGACATTGACTACAGCAGCTATCTGATCTATCGCCCCTTCTTTGCGGAGACACCGCGCGTGACCGGTGCGCCGGGCGAGTCGGGCGGGAAGCCTGATGCGACGCCAACCCCCTCCCCGGTCCCGACTCCGCAGCCGGTGCCCGAAATGGAAACCGATCGGACGGTTCACGTTGTAAGATCGGGTCTGGGCCAGATGAAGATCCTTGATCCCGTGCCGGCAAACCCTGCGCGTGAAGACTTCCAGGTGTATACGTTCGGTGAAAAGACACTTGCTCTGGGCGAGTATGTCTACTCGTTCGAACTCAACACGCGGTTTGGACTCCGACTCTCCTATGATGCCTGGCCGGCCGTGCCCCCCTTTGATCCGGATCTCCAATTGATCCGTGCTCATTACGAAGACGTGACCGTCACTCTGGTCGGTACCGTAGACAACCGGCTGCAAGCCTTTCAAGGGCATGTGTACGCCATCGAGGTGCGCGGCGGTCTCTGGCGGACAGGCACCGGCTTGTCGGTCGGAGATCCGGGTAAATCGATATTGCTGCAGCATCCGTTTGCGGATCTGTGGAACTGGTCCTCGGGATCGCCTCTGACCTATGACAAAGTTCATTATGAGTTGCGCGACGGTTTGCTTTCGAGCTTCCGCATTTCCCGCCAGGACTCTGAAATGGCAGAAGCGATCGCCAAAGCATCACGCCTGACTCCGACACCCGCTCCGGTCAATACAGATACTCCGTAAGGGCCGCATCCTTTTCCAGGCAAAACCTTCCGGCCGGCGACTGGTTTTCCCGTTCCGTGCTCTGCCTCCACCCCTTTGTTGGCCCCTGTTTCTCTGATTCCCTCTGATGAGGTTTTTTGGCTCCTGTTTCGTGTACCAAACCACACGGATGGAAGCGGTCGATATGTTAGAATGAGCGTTGACAACATGCGACATCTCCCCGTTCACGACGTGCGCCGCCAGGGGCCGGACCGGTCGCAATAAAGAAAGGAAAAGGATATGGAAACGGACAACAGGACGATCCAATGCATCGCCAACCGGATCCGTGCGGAAGTCGTACGGATGGTCGGCCCTGCGACTCCAGGTCACTTTGGCGGCTCCTTCTCGCTCGCGGAAACCGTGGCAACCCTGTACTTCAGGGTGATGAAGGTCGACCCCCAAAACCCAGGCTGGCCGGACCGCGACCGGCTGATTCTCAGCAAAGGCCACGCAGGCATTGTGCAGTACGCTGCGATGGCGGTGGCAGGCTACTTCCCGGTGGAGGAACTGTATTCGCTCAAAAAACTGGGCAGCCGTCTGCAGGGACACCCCGACCTTACGAAACTTCCCGGCATCGAGGCCAACACCGGCTCTCTCGGCCAGGGCCTTTCCATGGCGGGCGGGCTCGCCGCGGGTCTCCGGCTGGACGGCCGTGCATCCCGCGTATTCTGCGTCGTCGGCGACGGAGAACTGGCCGAAGGACAGATCTGGGAAGCCGCGATGGCAGCGCGTGTGCACAAGCTGGACAACCTGACCGCGATTCTGGACTACAACACGGTCCAGGCGATGGGCACGGTGCAGGAGCGCTTTGACACGACTCCATACCGCGAAAAGTGGGACGCCTTCGGCTGGAACACAATCGAGGCGGACGGCCACGACATCCAGTCGCTGACCGACGCGTTCGCGGCGGCAGCTCAGGTCAAGGGCAAACCAAGCATCGTCATCGCACATACGATCAAAGGCAAGGGACTCGACTACGCGGAAGGAAACGCGGCCTACCACAACGGCACGTTGACCCCCGAGCAGTGTGAAGCCGCCATCGGGCTGTTCATGTCCCGTAGCCAGTGAGGAGGAATCGACATGGGAATGCAAAACCAGCGTAAAGTCTACGGCGAAACCATGGTTCGTCTGGGCGCAACCCGGTCGGATCTCGTCATGTGCGAAGCCGACCTTGGAAAATCCACCATGAGCGCCCTGTTTGAGGCCGCGTATCCCGACCGTCATTTTGAAATGGGAATCGCGGAAGCCGATATGATCTCTTTTGCCGCCGGCCTCGCGCTTGCGGGCAAACAACCCTTTGCCAACACCTTTGCGGTGTTCGCGAGCGGCCGGCCCTATGACCAGATCCGGACCAGTGTCTGCACCGCCCGGCTCAACGTTCGGATCGTCGGATCCAGCGCGGGATTGTCGGATTTCGGCGACGGCGCCACCCACCAGGCGATCGACGACATCGCGATCATGCGGGTGCTGCCCAACATGACCGTGCTCTGCCCGGCGGACGGCATCGAAATGGCGCGGATGATCGAGACGGTGGTCGATTACGAGGGCGGACCGGTCTATATCCGTTCCTGCCGCAACGACCTCCCGGATATTCTGCCCGCGGATTACAAGTTTGAGATGGGAAAACCCTATGTGGTCCGGGACGGATCGGATGCCACAGTCTTTGCCATGGGCAAGATGGTTTCGGTTGCGCTGTCCGCCGCCGATCTGCTGGCTGCGGAAGGCGTCTCTCTGCGGGTGGTCAATGTCAGCACCCTCAAACCGCTGGACGAGTCGCTCGTGGTCGAAATGACCCAAGGTACGCGGGGCGTGGTTGTCGCGGAGGAGCATTCGGTGATCGGTGGTCTGACCTCCGCCGTTGCCTATGCGCTGCGAGGTGCCCGCCTGCCGCTCGAAGCGGTTGCGGTCATGGATCAGTTCGGGCAGTCTGCCCATACGTACGAAGACCTGCTGACCTATTATGGATTGACGGACACACATATTGCCGAACAAGTACGCGCGGTTCTGGCTCAGGCCTGATTATCGTCGCGAAACGGAAAAGAGAAAGGACGGAATCTCCATATGACCGGAACCATGAAAGCCGTAGTCAAATACGGACCCAATGCCGGTGAAACCGCGCTCCAGGAAAAGCCCATTCCCCAGATCGGACCCGATGACGTGCTCGTCAAAGTCGCCTACATCGGCATCTGCGGTACCGACCCGCATATGCATATGAACCTCACCAACCTCACTGTTGCGGTACCGATGATTTTCGGGCACGAGTTTGCGGGCACCATCGCCGAGCTGGGCGCAAATGTACAGGGCTGGGCTGCAGGCGACCGTGTCACCGTCGAGACCCACGCGGACTATTGCGGCACCTGCGAAATGTGCCGGACCAACCGCTACCATCTGTGCCGCAACCGCAAGGGATACGGTTTCCAGGCCGACGGCGCATTCGCTTCCTATGTACGCGTCCCCTCGAGAATTCTGCACCGGGTGCCTGACAATGTTTCCCTGCGGGACGCCAGCCTTACGGAACCGCTTTGCGTCGGATACAAGTCGATGGTCGACAACAGCAACATCCGTCCGGGCGACACGGTCGTCGTCATCGGCCCCGGCCCGATCGG
>CAZBKR010000119.1:2681-6046 GCA_964492455.1 uncultured Oscillospiraceae bacterium | reverse complement strand
TTTTTGTCTTATCGCTGTTCAATTTTCAAGGTCCGTTCCGTCTCGCTCTCGCGAGGCGCTTAAACAAGATACCATCCGATCTGAGCACTGTCAACCGTATTTTCGAAATAAAAGAAGAGAATTTTTGGATTCCGGAAAGGGTACGGGTTTTTGCTTCCATAGTAGTCATTCTGCGGACAAAAGCGTCCGGGCTGCGGACACCCCGGACGCTTATAGAAGAATAATAGACAATACGTGCCGCCGGAATGGGAACTGCCCACACAAAAGGCGGACTAATGAGCCTTTGCGCCGTCGTATGCGATGGAAACGTTGCCCGCTTTGTGGCACAACCCGCGCCCGGCAAAACTCTCGTAAGGGACTCCGATCTTCGGATCGTCAATAATCTCTCCAATACACTCCAGCAGGTCGACGATGTATTCCGTTCCGACCGGCGTGATGTCATGTCCGGGGTATATCGCCCGAATGGCGTCAGACATACCGCGATACTGCTGGATACTTCTCCGATACACGCCCATCGGAAGTGATTCCGGAAGAAACAGCCAGTGGGTATTGGCACCTAGCGAGTCGCCCGAGAAAAGAACGCCTGCCTGCGGATCCCACAGACTGATGCTTCCCGGAGTATGTCCCGGATTTTCCAGCACCATCAGAGAGCGATCTCCCAAATGGAAGATGAATCCCTCACCGACCTGAATCAGTGTGCAAGGTCCGTTCCTGAAACGCGAAAGATGGAGATCGGCGGAGTGCAGATGGACGCGCGGAAACTGGGCGTTGCCACCTTCGTGATCAGGATGCGCATGGGTATTGACCACCGCAACCGGACGGTCAGTCAGCGACGCGACCAGCGCAGCCAGATCCCCCCTGCCGAACCCGGTGTCGATCAGCAGGGATTGGCGCGACCCCTCCACCAGATACATGTGGACGCCTTCTTCTCCGATACACCAGATTCCCTCGTCCATCTTCTTTACTGTAAAGTGTCCAGTGTCAGGCATATCCGCACCCCGTTGATTGACTGCTTCAAAATATCTGTTTTGAATAACACGTATATGTTACTAAATGAATCCCACATAATTCAATTGTTTTTTCATGACACATGGTCTTTTTTTGTTTTTTATCCAGTCTTGTCAGGCAGATGTTGTATTGTGGCGCTTAGATCTGATTTTTAAGGAAAAGCGCGACAAACGGGAGTTATCTCTTTCGTGATCCAATCGGAGCGATATAATGAGACAAGTTCAAAAATAGACTATGGAGGTACAGTATGAAAGCATTGATTACACGGGGCGGCTGGGTTGGACACGAGCCGGTCGAAACATCCGAGGTTTTCCGCGACATTCTGGTCCAGGAGAATTTCGAAGTGGAAATCGTGGAGACGCTCGACTGTTTTCTGGATGCCGAAGCGCTCAAAACCTATGACCTGGTTGTCCCTATCTGGACGATGTCAACGATCACAAAAGAGCAGACCGACGGGATTCTGGCGGCAGTCGAATCCGGGGTCGGCATTGCCGGCAATCACGGCGGCATGTGCGACGCGTTTCGTCAGGATGTACGCTGGCAGTTTATGACCGGGGGGCAGTGGGTGGCACATCCGGGCAATGCGGGTGTCACTTATGAAATCAACATCAAACGTAACGTTCCGAGCTTTATCGTGAGCGGCATCAACGATTTCAAAATCACGAGCGAACAATACTACGTCCACACCGATCCCGCCAACTGCGTGCTCGCAACCACCCGGTTCCCGGTGTACGGCGGACCGCATACTGCCAATGGAAGCGTCGATGTCCCGGTGGTCTGGACAAGGCTCTGGGGCAAGGGGCGAGTGTTCTACAACTCGCTTGGCCACCATGCGGACGCATTTGACATCCCCGAAGCACGTGAGTTGATGCGGCGAGGCTTCCTGTGGGCAACCCGCGGAAGCAAGGTCTGATCCCTGCCCCTGTCCCGATTTTTATATAAGGATATAAACGGAGGGTTTGCAACATGGTCCACATCGGAGTTGTCGGATGCGGTGTCATCAGTAAAATCTATTTTCAAAATCTCACCACCGTTATGAAGAACGTGAAGGTCGTCGCCTGTGCGGATCTTGTCGAAGAGAAAGCAAGAACCGCCGCGGAAACATACGGAATTCCAAAGGTTTGTACGGTCGATGAACTCATAGCCGACCCGGACATTGATATCGTGCTCAATCTGACCATTCCCAAAGCGCATTACAGCGTCTGCAAGGCTGCGCTGCTCGCGGGCAAAAGCGTCCACGTCGAAAAACCCCTGTCTGTCACCCGGGAGGAAGGCGCGGAACTGGTCGCTCTTGCCAAAGAAAAGGGATTGTTCCTTGGAGGGGCTCCCGACACGTTCCTGGGGGCGGGCAACCAGACCTGCCGCAAACTGATCGACGACGGCTGGATCGGCCGGCCGGTCGCTGCGGCGGTCAATATGATCGGACATGGCCATGAGAGGTGGCATCCCGATCCGGCCTTTTATTATCAGGTCGGCGGCGGCCCCGTCTTCGATATGGGTCCGTACTACCTGACCGGGCTGGTCAACCTGCTCGGTCCGATCAAGAGTGTGACTGCGGAAGCAAAAACAACCTTCCCGCAGCGTACGATCACCAGCGAGCCCAAGTTCGGAACCCTGATCGACGTCGAAATTCCGACCCACGTGAATGGAATCCTGACTTTTGAAAGCGGAGCCACCGCCAGTCTGACGATGAGTTTTGACATCTGGAGCGCCACACAGCCACGATTTGAGATTTACGGCACCGAAGGATCCCTCCAGGTACCGGATCCCAATATCTTCGGTGGTGATGTGCTCGTACGCCGGCACGACCAGAAAGAATGGACCGTGGTGCCCTATACTCACGGGTATTCCGAAAACAGCCGCGGTCTGGGAATTGCGGACATGGCCCGCTGTATTGCGGACGGACGCCCGCAAGGCTCCAACCGCTGCAGCGGGGAGCTGGCCTACCATGTGCTTGATGTGATGCACGCACTCCACGATGCCGCCGCGCAGGGCAGGCGTGTCACCCTCGAAAGCAACGTGGCACGTCCCCGCCCCATGTCGGCGATGCTGCTGGCCGGTATGGTCGACTGACACAGGGAATAATATCGAGAGGAGCTGTTCTCCATGGGCTATACCAACCCGATTCTGCCCGGTTTCAACCCCGATCCGAGCGTATGCCGCGTCGGAGAAGACTACTATCTGGTCACCAGTTCGTTCGAGTTTTTCCCCGGCGTGCCGATTTATCACAGCCGGGATCTTGTGCACTGGGAGCACATCGGATACTGTCTGACACGTGAATCCCAGCTTCCGCTTCGTAACTGCCGATCTTCCGGGGGGATCTATGCCCCTTCGATCCGATACCACAACGGAACCTT
>CAZBKR010000119.1:0-2671 GCA_964492455.1 uncultured Oscillospiraceae bacterium | reverse complement strand
ACACCACCGGCGGCGGCAACTTTCTTGTGTCTGCCTCCGATCCGGCAGGCCCCTGGTCGGAACCGGTCTGTATACGCGCATCCGGCATCGACCCTTCGTTCTTTTTTGATGACGACGGCAAGGCTTACTATCTCACCTCCCGGGATTTCAAAACCGGACTGCCGATCTCCCTGTGTGAGATTGACCTCGTAACCGGAGAACTGATCGGCGAATCCACCTCGATCTGGCAGGGAACCGGCGGATCCTACCCCGAAGGTCCCCATCTCTACAAGAAAGACGGCTGGTATTATGTGATGATCGCGGAGGGAGGCACGGAAACCAGTCACATGGAAACCATCGCCCGCAGCCGCGACATCCGGGGGCCTTACGATCCCTGTCCGCGCAACCCCATCCTCACCCACCGATACCGCAATACCAGCGTGATCCACGGCACCGGGCACGCGGACATGGTCGAGGCACATGACGGCAGCTGGTGGATCGTGTTTCTGGCGTTCCGTCATGCGGGATACGGGCTGCACCATCTCGGACGCGAGACCTTTGTCGCACCTGTGTCCTGGGAACCCGACGGCTGGCCGCTGGTCAACGGAGGGGACGCGATCCGGCTGGATATGGACGTGCCGACGCTGCCGCAAGTTCCGATCGGGCCTCCGCGCGGCCCCGACCGGATCGATTTCGACCGGGCGGAGCTCGATCTGAGCTGGAACTTCGTCCGCACCCGGTCCGATGTCCGTCACCGTATCGATACCGCAAACCACCGGCTGGAGATCTGGGGCAATCCACTGACCCTGGACACTCCCTCGACGCCCGCCTGGATCGGACGTCGCCAAACCGACCTCAACTGCACCGTATCCGTCCATCTGGACGCCTCCGGCATTGGCGAGGGCGAAGAGGCCGGTCTTTCGGTCTTCTACAACGACAACGCACACTATGAGATTTTCCTGCGGGTACAGGGCGGCCAGCGGACGGTCGGAGTCCGCCGCAAGGTCGACGATCTGTGTGTGCTCCCCTTTGAAGTCCCTTTCGAGGAAACGGAAACCACTCTGTTGATCGTCGCAGACCGCAGCCGCTACTGGTTCGGTTTTGGAAAAGACCCGGAAGCCGCGCTCGGCAACCTCGTCGCATCCGGAGCGACGCGCTTTGTGGCAACCGAGGTCCATCCGGGTACTTTTACCGGCGTCTATCTCGGACTCTACGCGACCGGGAACGGACATGCCTGTGCGGAGCCCGCGCGTTTCGGGTCCTTTTCTTACGATCCCTTTATCAGGAGGACCGCGGACGGGCGTTCGATCCCCTACTCGGAGAAGACCCCGCTAGGTACGTTGCTCGGAGATTCGCGCGCGTGTGAGGTGCTCGACCGCCGGCTGCCCGGTCTCACCGGGAGGATCGACCGTTCTTCCTCCGCACTCGCTGGTCCCCTGTCCCCACGGCTCGCGATGATGCTGCCCGGCTTGACCGAAGCGGATCTGCGTGCCGCCATCGAGGAGATCGTCCGGTTGTGAAGTTCGGCAAGATCGAATGAAGCCGGCGTTGATCCGGAACCCACATCAGCGCAAAAGGATCCGCCCGTATGCCGACAGACATGCGGGCGGTTCCTGTTACATCGATATCGGGGACTCAAGGAGTGAGAAAATCGTCCCGCTGCGGTGTAAAGACGTCCAGCAGCAGCCCCGCTTCGAGCGCCACGACACCATGGACCGCGTTCGGACGTACATAGTAGGTGTCGCCCGCCTCGATTTCCACGGTTTCCCCATCCAGCGTCAGTAGAAAGCGGCCTCGGATCACGTATCCGATCTGCTCGTGCGGATGAGCGTGCGCGCTCCCTTTCGCACCTTGCTCGAACGCAATCTCGCAGGCCATCATGCCGGGAGCGTGTGAAAGCACCTTGCGCGTGACGCCCGGTTCGACAACGATGCCGGCCGTGCCGGCTCCATGAACAATCATAACTTCCTCCCAAGTGACAGGACCCGTACCGGGGTCCTGTCAAAACTGATGCCATCGTGCTCGCGGATTACCAGAATGCCGGGTTGAATCATGGGCTTCTCCTCCTGACGGATCGAGGTGATATGGAAAGATTAAGGGTGCATGGCGCGCAGAGCGCGGGGTGCGTTGCGGTTCATAAGCACGTAAAACAAAAGATCCGCCAATAGCGGGAACCCGACTGCGGCAATATAGGAAAAAATGGCGGCTTTCGGGCCAAACCGCATCTGGAGCAGGACCGCAGGAACGCAGGCCAGGGCTGCAAGAACCATAGAAACTCCCATGGCATAGAGGACATTCATATTTTGTTTGACGGCCTTTTGCTCGTCGGTCCAATGCAGTTTTGGCCGTGCCAGATCGAACAGGATTCCCATCAGATTGGGCAGGAGGACCGCTCCGGCCAGCACCACAACCATCAGCAGCGTAAACCAGAATGGCGGAAGCAGCAGGACGATGACCGCCACCAGCAAAATCAATGCGGGGACCGCACTGACCAGGACTCCCATCGCGACCTTGGCGCGGACCTGCGACCGGTAACTCATCGGAATCACTTTCATGATATAGGCACATCCGCCTTCCCGCGAGATGGCACTGGCTGTGATCCCGTTCATGCCGCAGACAAAGATTGCCAGTGCGGACAACGCCCCCAGTACGATGGGCCCGGCAAAGGCCTCCTCTCCGAAGCTGGCCGTGC
>CAZBKR010000118.1:0-6080 GCA_964492455.1 uncultured Oscillospiraceae bacterium | reverse complement strand
TATCGGGAGGATGATTTGCGTGACGGCACGACTTTCTATGACCGCACGAAGGCTTTGGGGGAACTGGAAGACGACAAAAACATCACACTCCGGCAGTCCATCGTCGGACCGGATCTCAGTGCGGGCGGCATCGGCTTGTTCAACTGGTTCATGGCACAGCGTGGTTCGATCCGCGGATACACCCGTGCGATGTGGACCGGGATCACCACCTTGGAGCTCGCGAAAGTGATCGAAGCCGCGATGCACAACCCGGTCCCGGGACTTCATCACATGGTGCCGGATCGCCCGATCAGCAAATACGATCTGCTGCAGCTCTTCCGGCAGCAGATGCATCGTGACGACATGACGATCGAGCCTTGGGAAGGCGTCGCCGTAGATAAATCTCTCATTCGTACCCGATTTGACTTTCCCTACCGGGTGCCGGATTATGGTTCCATGGTCGCGGACATGGCGGCCTGGATCCGTGCGCATCGCGCCTGGTATCCGCATTACACGCTGGGAGAATAAGGCATGCGAAAACTCAAAGTCATGACCATTGTCGGAACGCGTCCGGAGATCATCCGGCTGTGCGAGATCATCCGCAAGCTCGATCTCTATATGGATCACACGCTCGTCCATACCGGCCAGAACTGGGACTACACCCTCAACCAGGTTTTCTTTGACGAGATGGGCATCCGTCCGCCCGACATCTATCTCGACGCGGTGGGGCCCTCCCTGGGTCAGACGATGGGCAACATCATCGCCAAGGCGTACGACCTGCTGGTCGAAGCAAAGCCTGATGCGCTCCTCATCCTTGGCGACACCAATTCCGCGCTGTCCGCGATCCCGGCCAAGCGGCTCAAAATCCCGATCTTCCACATGGAGGCGGGCAACCGTTGTTTTGACGAAAATCTCCCGGAGGAAATCAACCGCCGGATCGTCGACCATATCAGCGACATCAACCTCCCGTATACCGAGCACGCCCGGCGCTATCTGCTCGCGGAAGGGATTCGCAAAGAGCATATCTATGTGACTGGCTCTCCCATGGCGGAAGTGCTCCAGGTATACAAGGATCAGATCGAATCGAGCGACGTCCTCATCAGGCTGGGGCTCGAATCCGGGCGTTATCTTCTGGTATCCGCCCACCGGGAAGAAAACATTGATCACGAGGGCAACTTCCTCTCCCTGATGAATGCGCTCAACGAAATCGCCGCGACCTATGACATGCCGGTGGTGTATTCCACGCATCCGCGCAGCCGCGACCGCATCGAAAAGCGGGGATTCGTCTTTCATCCGCTGGTGCGCAACCTGCCGCCCTTTGGCTTTTTCGATTACAACAAACTCCAGCTCAATGCCTATTGCGTGATGTCGGATTCCGGAACGGTGCCGGAGGAATCCGCGATTCTGGGGTTCCCGGCCGTTTCGATCCGCACTTCCACCGAGCGCCCGGAAGCGCTGGACAAGGGGGGGATCATCCTCGGCGGGATCAGCGCATCCGAGGTGTTCCAGTCCGTGGAACTCGCGCGGTCGATGTGGGAGAATCACGAACCGTCGATGCCGGTGCCGGACTACACCGACACCAACGTATCGGTCAAGGTGATCAAAATCATCCAGAGCTATACCAAGATCGTCAACCGGGTGATCTGGCGCAAAGACCCGCCCCCGGTCGAATAGGGAAGGCGAGCATGCGAACGATGGTGTTTGACGTCCCGGCCGCGGAGGGCGGGGCGGTATCGATCCTGCGGGAGTATTACGAACAGGCGCTCGTCGAATCCGGGCCGGAGAATGAGTGGGTCTATGTCCTCGGAATCCCCGAGTTTCCCTGTTCAGAACATGTCAGGATTTTGCGGTTTCCCTGGGTCAAAAAAAGCTGGTTGCACCGGCTCTGGTTTGACCATTGTGTCGCACCCCGACTGGTGCGGACGACCCGGCCTGACCGGATCCTCTCCCTCCAGAACGTCCTCGTTCCACATGTGTCTGTTCCGCAAGACCTCTATCTCCACCAGCCGCTGCCTTTTGTGGAGAAACGGTTTGGGCTGTTCTCACAGCCTGTTTTCTGGATGTACCAAAACGTATTGTCCCACTCGATCTTCCGAGCGGTGCGCAAGGCACGCAGAGTCACTGTCCAGACCCGCTGGATGAAAGAAGCCTGTGTCCGGCTGGCAGGAGCGGATCCGGATCGGATCGAAGTCGTCCCGCCCAAAGGGTTGGACGCGAATGTCGGCCGGTTTATGTTTGAACCGGAATCGTTTCGTACATTTTTCTATCCCACCAGTGAAAAGATCTATAAGAATCACACGACCCTCATCGAAGCGGTCGCCCGGATGGAACCCGGGGTGCAGCAAACCATCCGTGTCTGTATGACATTGAGAGGCGGGGAGACACCTACACTCCAGAAGCTGTTTGATCAGGTCCGGGAGGAGAATCTGCCTGTCGAATGGATCGGCATGATCCCCCATACGGAGGTTATGGAGCGCTACACCCGATCGGTGCTGGTTTTTCCTTCATACATCGAAACCTTTGGACTTCCATTGCTGGAGGCCCGACGGACCGGTACCCCTGTGATCGCTTCGGATTGTGCTTTTTCCCGGGAGATTCTGGAGGGCTATGGACGTGCTGCCTTCTTTGCCCCCGAAGATCCGGAAGCGCTCGCCCGGCTTCTCGCCGACTGTGCAACCGGGCGGCTGTTTACCTCTGAAACCCCGGCCGAATAGGGTATAATAACGCTAGTTTTGTTCGCTCGGTGCGGCTGCGGGGATTCCGGGGCCGACTGCGAGCGCCACATCGGGAGGTTTTGGCATGTTTACCGGTAAAACCCTGCTCATCACCGGCGGAACCGGTTCGTTCGGCAATGCTGTACTGCAACGTTTTATAAACACCGGTATCGCCGAGATCCGCATTTTTTCCCGTGATGAAAAAAAGCAGGACGATATGCGGCGACACTACGCCAATGACAAAATCAAATTTTATATCGGCGACGTCCGCGACCCGAACAGCATCAATGGTGCGATGGTCGGGGTGGATTACGTGTTCCACGCCGCCGCGCTCAAGCAGGTACCCTCCTGCGAGTTCTTCCCGATGGAGGCGGTCCGCACCAATGTGATCGGGACCGACAACGTGTTGTCCGCCGCGATCGCCGCGGGGGTGAAGCGGGTGATCTGTCTGTCCACCGACAAGGCGGTGTATCCGATCAACGCGATGGGAATCTCCAAGGCGATGATGGAAAAGGTCATGGCTGCCAAGGCCCGCACCGTGCCGCCCGGCGGGACCGTGATCTGCGGAACCCGGTACGGGAACGTCATGGCCAGCCGCGGTTCGGTCATTCCTTTGTTTGTGGAGCAGATCCTGGCGGGCAAACCCCTGACTGTGACCGACCCCGAGATGACACGGTTCATGATGTCCCTCGACGCCGCGGTCGAACTGGTACTCTTTGCCTTCGTCAACGGCAACCCGGGTGACATTTTCGTCCATAAAGCGCCTGCGGCCACGATCGGCATGCTGGTTGAGGCGGTCCGCTCGCTGTTTGGGGCTGACAACGAGATCAGGCGCATTGGTACCCGACACGGGGAAAAGCTGTACGAAACCTTGCTGACCCGGGAAGAGACAGCTCGATCGGAAGACATGGGAGAGTTTTACCGGGTGTCTGCGGACAACCGCGATCTCAACTACGGCAAATATTTCCACGAAGGCTCCGAGCATGTGAGTGCGGGCTGGGAATACAACTCTCACAACACTCGTCGGCTAGACCTGGAGGAGACCCGTCAGCTGGTCGGTTCGCTGCCCGAGGTGCAGGAATCCCTCGCGCTTTACCTGGGGGCCGCACCGGACGCCTGATTGCTCGCCGGGATCCCGTTGAGAACGCCCCCTGAAAGAGAGAGCATGGAACGACTCAAAGTGATGACCATCCTCGGGACACGACCCGAGATCATCCGCCTGTCCGCCTGCATCAAAGCGTTCGACCGGTATTTTGACCATGTGCTGGTGCACACCGGTCAGAACTGGGATTACACGCTCAACCAGGTGTTTTTTGACGAACTCGAAATTCGCGCGCCTGACCACTACCTCGACGTGGCCGGATTCGATCTGGGGGAGACCCTCGGAAATATCCTTTCCCGTTCATACGGGATCATGGTTGCGGAACATCCCGACGCATTGGTCCTCGCGGGGGATTCCAATTCCTCGTTGGCTGCGATCGCGGCCAAACGGCTCAAGATCCCGGTATTCCATCTGGAGGCAGGGAACCGATGTTTTGACCAGAATGTCCCGGAGGAGATCAACCGGCGGATCGTCGACCACATCAGCGATGTACAGCTCCCGTACACCGAGCACAGCCGGCTCCATCTGCTGTCTGAGGGGGCAGCCAGGGACCATGTGTTTGTGATCGGCTCACCGATGCGGGAAGTCATGGGAAAACATCGCGCAAAAATTATGGAGAGTACGATCCTGCAGCAATTGGGAATCCATTCCGGAGAATATTTTCTGATCTCCACACACCGGGAAGAAAATATCGAAGACGAAGCGCATTTTCTTTCGATCATGAACACAATCAACCTGTTGGCGGAACGGTACGAACGGTACATTGTATTTTCTGCCCATCCTCGAAGCTGGAACCGCATTGAGGAGCGGGGATTTGTGTTTCACCCTCTCGTCCGGCAGCTCCGGCCTTTTGGATTTGCGGATTATGTAAAGCTCCAGAAAAACGCCTTCTGCGTGTTGTCGGACAGCGGAACCCTGCCCGAAGAGGCCGCGCTCCTCGGGATGCCGGCGGTGCTCCTCAGGACCTCGACTGACCGTCCCGAAGCGGTAGACAAAGGAGCTGTAATCCTCGCAGGAATCCGGGAAAAGGACATCATCCAGGCGGTTGAACTCGCACGGGCGATGTGGGACAGCGGAGATACCCATGTGCTTCCACCCGATTATAAAGACGTCAACATCTCCACCAAAGTGGTGAAAATCATTCAAAGCTACACCAAAGTCATCGACGAAAGCGTGTGGCGGAAAGAGGGGTCGTCCCTTGTCGAATGAGATGCGTGAAAGCCTGGATGGCAAGCTCCGTATTCTGGTAGCCGGTGCCGGCAGTTATATCGGCACCTCTTTTGCCGCCTGGTTGGGGCAATGGCCGGAACGGTACCGGGTCGACGCGATCGACACGATCGGGGAGGCGTGGAGAAGTCATTCATTCCTGGGATACGACGCGGTGTTCCATGTCGCCGGGATCGCGCATGTAACCGCGGATCCCGCCAAAACGGACCTCTACCGCAAGGTCAACACCGATCTCGCGATCGCGGTCGCGATCAAGGCGAAAACCGATGGCGTCGGTCAGTTCGTTTTCATGAGCAGCGCGCTGGTATACGGCGCGGATGATCCCGTGGGCGTGTGGAGACCCATTACAAGTGACACAAAGCCCGCCCCGTCGGATGTGTACGGCAACAGCAAGTGGATGGCCGAACGGGGACTGGCAGATATCGCGGAAGACAACTTCACAATCTCTGTGCTGCGCGCGCCTTCGGTCTATGGTCCCAACAGCAAGGGGAATTTTCCCCGCCTCATGAAGCTTGCGCAGTGGTGTCCGGTATTTCCTTCAGTGGGGACTCGTCGAAGCATGCTCTATATCGACCATCTCTGTGAGTTTGTGCGGATCGTGATCGAGCACCGCGCGGGTGGGGTGTTCTTTCCCCAGGATGCCGACACGGTCGACACCGCGGAAGTGGTGCGGGAATACCGTCGACAGGCGGGTCAGCGTACGCTGCTCATACGCGGATTCAGACCACTACTGCGTCTGTTGGGCCGCCGGGGTGGACTGATCAACAAGGTGTTCGGCAACAAATTTTACGATCCGGCGATATCAAGCGCACCGGGCGGTGAAGAGTACCGCAGTGTCGATTTCCCGGAGGCCATGCGCCGTTGCCGCGCCGCGATGGGGCTGCCCGACAAAAGCGGGGGAGATGTGGCGTGAGCGGCACCCGATCGGAGGGGATCGTCCGCACGACGTCCGTGATACTCGCGGTGGTGGTCGTGAGCAAAGTACTCGGTATGGTCCGCGAGATGCTGTTGGCGAGCCGGCTGGGCAACGGCCCTGAAAACTCTGCTTACAGTGTTGC
>CAZBKR010000117.1:0-6128 GCA_964492455.1 uncultured Oscillospiraceae bacterium | reverse complement strand
TCTAGAAACGGTGTCATGGATTGTCTCCGGCAAACGGTATTTCTCGTGGCTCGCCTTCCTCCGTCCCGACCAGCTGTGTGATTCGATGCTCAATCGACTCCAGCAGCTCGGAGCAGATGCGCGAAAGCCGCGTGCCTTCCTGAAACAATCTCAATGACTCATCCAGTGAAACATCCGCGGACTCGAGGCGCGCTACGGTTTGCTCCAACCGGGCGAGTGCTTCCTCGAAGGTAGGTTTTTTATCAGGTTGTACAGACTCTGTTCCCGCTCCATCGACCGTCCCTGACGTACCTCGCTCCGTATCCGATGCGGCATCCAGCGCAAAAAGCTCCTGCTGACGGCCGTTCCCTTCTTGTGTGTCAGACACCATACCCGCGTTCCTCCCCTTCTTTGTGCCGGACCGCCTCGACCAGGCAATCCAGCGTCCCATCCGACAAAACAACCTCCAGGTTCGATCCTGTTTTGACTTGATCGACGGATAAAACCGATCTTCCCGTAACGGAATCCTGCACCAGTCCATATCCACGTGCAAGCACTTTCAAAGGACTGAGCGCGTCCAGCTTGCCGCAGATCAATGAAAACCGCCGCGAAACGGCGGACAGACGGCCCCTCTCAGCGGCCGTCAAACGCTGCACCAGCATATCAACCACCATTTGTCGCCGATTGACCAGTTCCAGCGGGTCCACCAGTACACGCGCGGATCGCGCCCTGTCCAGACGCGCATGGGCAGTGTCCAGCCGGTAATACACACTTTTGCGCAACCGTTGTCCATATCCAGTCATTTTGTCAAGTACGTCCGCCTTGGCAGGCATGGCCACCTCGGCAGCAGCGGAGGGAGTAGGAGCCCGGTAATCGGCCACAAAATCGCAAATCGTGAAATCGGTCTCGTGTCCCACCGCCGAAATGACCGGAATCACCGAATCGTGAACCGCGCGCGCGACGGGCTCTTCGTTGAACGCCCACAGATCCTCCATCGAACCGCCGCCCCGGCCTACAATCAGCACATCGGCCAACTGCCATTCGTTCATGTAGCGGATCGCCTGCGCGATGGCCTGCGCCGCGCCCGGGCCTTGCACCGGAACCGGATGCAGCACCACCCTGAAATTCGGGAATCTACGGCCGAGCACATGCAGGATGTCGCGGATCACGGCACCCGATGAGGAGGTGATCACGCCGATCCGGCGTGGAAGCACAGGAAGCGGGCGTTTGTTCGCCGCATCAAACCATCCTTCTTTTTCCAGACGCGCCTTCAGTTGTTCAAAAGCCAGGTGTAAATCACCTTTGCCAAGGACATTCATTTCCGAGATATACAGCTGGAAGCCGCCTGATCTTTCAAACAAAGAGGCCCGAGCGCGAACCACAACCTGAAGACCGTTTTCAGGCCTGAACCTCAGAGACGACGCCTGACTTTTGAACATCACGCAGGAAACCTGCGCTTCGTTGTCTTTGAGCGCGAAATACAGGTGCCCTGAAGGATGAAGCTTAAAATTCGAAATTTCGCCCGCAACCAGAACGCTGGATAAAGACGCGTCTTTTTCCAGCAGCGTTTTTACATACCGGTTGAGCTGGGATACGGAGATGGCACGGTCTGTCATGACTCTTCGGAGGCAGGCGCCGGTTCCGCGTCGGGAAGCAGTTCTACCTCCACCCCCTGTGACAAAGCCACCTTACCCAGTACCGCGTTGATGTATGACCTGGCTTCCTCACTGCTGTATTTGCGCGCCAGCAACACCGCTTCGTTGATCGAGACGCTGGGCGGGACCGATTCGACATGAAGCATCTCATAGACAGCGATGCGCAGGATCGTGATGTCGATCCTGGGCAGCCTGTCTGTCGTCCACCGTTTCAAATATCCGGCATACACCCCGTCGAGACGCTCCTTCTCTCCGGTGACACCGGTTGCCAGCAGCGATACATATTCGGCATCGCCCCGGGTGATGCCGAACAGATCAATGAATTCAACAATCTGCCGCTCGGGGTCCTCTTTTTGAATTTCCAGCTGGTATAGAAGCTGGAACGCGTATTCCCGGGCTTCCCTTCTTCCCATTTCGCATCCTTTACCGGAATAAACCGGGGGGCAGGATCCTGTCCAGCAATTCCCGCAGTTTTTCCTTGTCTCTCAGATAGAGTGTTCCGACTATATATCCCACAAACGTGAGAAGCAGGATGAACAGTGTTTTGAAAAACCCGAAGATCACCAAAAGCAGTGCGACAGTCAGACCGATGCCCGCTCCGATCAGACCGGGGCGGCTGTTCAGCAGGTGTTCCAGTAAATTCTTCATGGTGTTCTCATCTCTCAATCCGCGCAGCCACCGGTTCCACCCGGCTCACCTTGACATACACGTTGGAAACCGGGATGCCGGTATATCGTTCGATGTCTTTTTTGATCCGGTCCTGCACTTTGGACATCATGACCGGAATCTCAACATCCGAATACAGCACCGCAGTCAATTCCACATTGATTCGTTCATTCTGTGAGGAATAGACACGGGCCTTTGCTGTCTTGATGCCGCCTTGCGCGGATTTCGCGGAGTTGAGCGCGATGCTCTCGATGGCATCCACGCCGATGTCTATCGTACCGATATCGGTCCTGCGCAGTCTCGATTTCCGCATCCTGCCGCTGATCAGGGCAAACACCAGAGTGATCACGCCCAGGACGAACTGCAACAGGAACACGACGATAAAGACGGCTTTGACCGGACTGCGTGCCTGCAGAGAATAGAGAAGCCGCGTCAGTGCGACCACCATATTGTTGTTCAGCACAACAATGAAGAACAGAAAACCAAGAACGGCGAGGATGAACGAATAAACGATCAAGATGCCGCGCACCAGACGGTTCACAGGCGTCCCCCTTCCTGCGGCGGCGGAGCGATCCCTTTGATATGAACATTTACCTGTTCCACCATCAGGCCGGTATACCGTTCGACGTCCGCTTTCACCCGCTCCTGGATCTTCCAGGCGACTTCGGGCATGATGTTCCCGTAAAATACAACCGGATACACCGTGATGGTCACCAGCCCTTCGTTGTCGTCGTGGAAAACCACCTGCACCCCTTTGCCTTCGTGCTCAACCCCCATGGACTCCTTGATGGAGATCACACCACTCGAATCCAGCATCGCGACGCCAGGGGTGCTCAAAGCGGCTTCAGCGGCGTATTGCGCGACAAAACCCTGCGACATCGATCGCTCTCCCCGGACGGATGACTGGGACTCCTGGCCAGGCATCGGTGTTCACCCCCTGTCGGAACCGGTCCGTTCAGGCGCGCTCCATATAGTCGCCTGTGCGGGTATCGATCCGGACCACATCGCCCTGGTTGACAAACAACGGTACTTTGATGGTGGCACCTGTCTCCAGTACGGCCGTCTTCGTAGCGTTCTGGGCTGTATCTCCGCGGACGCCGGGTTCACATTCCGTGATCTCCAGCTCGACAAAGATCGGAGGTTCGACGCCAAAAATGTCCCCTTTATAGGAGAGTACCTTGCATACCATATTTTCTTTCAAAAACCGGACTGCATCTCCCAGGACCTCAGCGGTAAACGGCAGCTGCTCATAGTTTTCGGTGTCCATCAGGTAGTACAAATCACCGTCTCTGTACAAAAACTGCATGTCTCTGCGCTCCAAACGCGCCTGTTCAAACTTATCGTTGGGGTTGAATGTGCGCTCCACCACCGAACCGGTTTTCACATTGCGGTATTTCGTGCGTACAAAAGCTGCGCCTTTGCCGGGTTTGACGTGTTGAAACTCAATGACCTGGAACACCTGTCCGTCCATTTCGAACGTGACTCCGTTCCGGAAATCGCCCGCCATGACCATATTGACCACCTCCTGGTTATAAAAACCTCTTCTAAAATTCTACAGTATAATATTGTACTTTCCCATCCGGTGCAAGTCGATCCGGAACAAGATGGTGCCGTTAGAGCCATTTCAGGACCGGCGAACCGGTGACAGGGAATGCTAGACCGGCAATATTCTCAGCATTTTGGGCGATCCGGTCAGAATACGGGCTCCTTTCTCTTCGATCACAACGATATCCTCGATGCGGACACCTCCCTTGCCGGGGATATAGATGCCCGGTTCCACCGTTACCACGTCACCCGGGAGCAATCTGCCCGGATTTGTGCGTGACAGCCGGGGAGACTCGTGGATGGCAAGCCCGACACCGTGTCCGAGACCATGACCGAACAGGTCGCCATATCCCGCTTTCACAATGACCTGTCTGGCAACCTCGTCCGCTTCGCTACCTGCAACTCCGGGTCCCAGCATCCTTTCCGCCGCTTCCTGTGCGGACAGTACCACTTCATATATGTGCTGCAGCTCAGGGTCCGGCGGACCGACAAACACGGTTCGCGTGATATCGGAACAATATCCGCGGTATACACATCCAAAATCGAACACAATCCCGTCTCCGGCCTGAATTTCTTTCTCCGATGCCACTCCGTGCGGGAGAGCTCCGCGAGCACCCGAGGCAACAATGGTATCAAACGATGGTTTTTCAGCCCCCAGCCGCCGCATGGCGGTTTCCAGCTCAAACGCCATTGCCTGCTCCGTGACGCCGGGACGGATCAGGGGCAGGATCGATTCGAACGCTTCGTCCGCAATCCGCACAGCCTGTCCGATGCGTTCGAGTTCGTCCGCGTCCTTTTGAGAGCGCAGACCGCTCAAAGCGCTTTCCAGAGGAGCAAACTTGATGTCAGGGCTGTTGGCTTCATACCTGCGATAGACCGAAAGCGGCACTGCTTCGTCTTCGACACCGACCGTGCCGGCCTTTTGCTCACGTAGTACTTCGGACAACGCGGCAAGCCCCTTGAGAGTGCTGTCGACTACAGAATATCCGACGCACTGTTCCTTCGCCTGGGAAGTGTAACGGGAATCCACCAGAATATAGCAGTGTTCCCCGGTGATCACCGCTGTCGATTCCGTGCCGGTGAAACCCGTAAAATAGCGTGTGTTTTCGCGACTGTACAATACAACTGCTTCCATTCCCTTTTGCGCGATTAGATCCCTCAGGCGTTGTATCCTCTTCTGGATTGACGTCATGTGCGGTTGCCTCCCTCAAGATAGATCCGTTTCATTTCAGCTGCGTCGATCGACTGTGTATCCTTGGACTCACAAATGATCACGGGATTCATATTCAGGTCCAGCATCACTTGTGCGAGCGGATCATAATCCGGACCGTATTCCGTGTCCGCAAAAGTATGGTGCATCTTTTCCCCGCCGGCTGTGTATTCAATGCGGCTGAAGTGAATGTGCATCCGTTTCATTCGTTCCGTTCCCAGCGCGTCCGCGATGCGGTCACAAATCATGCGAAAGTCCTTGTATTCTTTCAGTCCACCGTGCGTGCGGGCATTGTAATGTCCAAAATCGATGGTTGGAAGCAGCCTGTCGTCAAGACTGCATAACGTAATTACCTCGTCGAGATTTCCCAATTGATTGACCTTTCCCATCAACTCAGGACAGATCGTAACCCGGTCAGCAAACCCTCGTTCTTCTGCCATGGAAAGCACCACCCGCAACGCCTTAGAAGCCAGATCCAATGCCTCTTCCCGACCGCCAGGCGCGTTTGCGCTGCCCGGATGAATGACCACGCGGTCCCCCCCCATCCAGATTGCGGCCTCCATGCTGTCCAGAATATATCCGTACGTTTTTTCGAGTTTTTCAGCGTCCCGACCCGCCAGATTGATGTAATAGGGAGCATGCACGCTGAGACGGACACCGTGCAGCACCGCTTCCGCCCCCAGTTCCGCGGCGGTCTTCTGCCCGATCGCGACACCGCGTCCGCACTGGTATTCATATGCGTCCAGCCCCATCGATGCCAGATAACCGGGCATCTGCACGGAATGCTTCCAGCCCTTATCGTAAAAGTCCGCGGGATTGCCCGCCGTTCCAAATCGTGGCATGTGTATGCTTCCTTCCTACTCCGGACGGTCCGGAGACGGAAGCGACAAAAACGCCCGCTCCAAACCAAACCGATGATGCAACAGTCTTTCGATTCTCCTTTTTAATACAACATGAGGAGGTTCCCTGCGGGAAATCGGTTCAATGCGAATGGAGCCCGCTCCTGCGCGCCTGGCCGCCGCGATATCCGTAAACAACTGGTCGCCGATCAATACCGTTCGGTTTGGCGGGAC
>CAZBKR010000116.1:4600-6143 GCA_964492455.1 uncultured Oscillospiraceae bacterium | reverse complement strand
ACATCCGAAAGGGCAGCCTCCGGTCCGCGCTGGGGATGGTGCTGCAGGACACCCATCTGTTCTCAGGAACCGTGATGGACAACATCCGGTACGGCCGGTTGGACGCCACCGATGAAGATTGTATCCAGGCTGCGGTGCAGGCGAGCGCGGACTCGTTTATCCGGCGGCTCCCGCAAGGATACGAAACGGTCATCACTGCGGACGGCGGGAGTCTTTCACAGGGGCAGCGCCAGCTGCTGGCGATCGCGCGCGCGTATGCCGCTGATCCGCCGGTCATGATCCTGGACGAGGCGACCAGCTCGATCGACACCCGTACCGAGCGGCTGATCGAACGGGGGATGAACCAGCTCATGGAAGGACGCACCGTATTTGTGATCGCGCATCGATTGTCCACCGTCCGGAACGCGAACGCGATTCTCGTCCTGGAACAGGGGGAGATCATCGAGCGGGGAGACCACGACGAACTGATCACCCAGGAAGGGCGCTACTACAAGCTGTACACCGGCCAGTACCGGCTGAGCTGAAGCGGTGCGGAACAGCTCTCCCGCAGAGCAGGAGGGAACCCGTACAGGATCACTTTTTTAAATCACGAAGCCCGGCCATCCGCAAGCACGCGGCTGCCGGGCTTCTCATTGCATTGTTCTTTGCTGAGCCATGTGTGTTCAGGATCCGTACAGGAAGCTCTGGAGATGGCGGACATTGCCCGCAAGATCGGTAAAGTGGAAGGTGTAGTCGTAACTTTCATAGGTTCCGTGAACCGGGAGGCTGTCCTGCTCCAGCGGATACCTGAGCATGGAGGGGGCGGCCAGCAGCAGCGAAGACAACTCGGACTTGCTGAGCCCGGTGTGGACCTTTGGAAGGATTTTATCCATCAGGGACGCCAGTTCCAGCGCACCCATGTTTCGGGCTTTGGCCAGCATGCGTTCGAGCACATACCGCTGGCGGGAGGTGCGCTGGTAATCCGAGTCGATCTTGCGGATACGTACATACTCTTCCACCCAGTGTCCGTCGAGATGCTGCATCCCGGCACTGAGTCCCAGATGGGCGGCCTCCTCCGCGGTCAGTTCGACGTCGATCCCCCCGATGCTGTCGACGATGGCATCGAATCCCTCAAAATCCACCGAAACATAGTTGTCGATGTCGATCCGGAAGTTTTTCTCGATGGTTTCGATCAGGAGAGGCGCCCCGCCATACGCATAGGCGGCGTTGATCTTGGGAATATCGTCATGGGGGTAACCCGGGATCAGCACACCGGTGTCACGCAGGATGGATACCATACGGAGGGTGTCGTTCTTCTTGTCGATCGACGACAGGATGATCGTGTCTGCGTTGCCATAATCGTCCCATCCGATCAGCAGGATGTTCTGGATGTTCGGGTCGGAGCGCAACGGGATGTCGGAAACGTCGTACCTGGCCACCCAGTCGATGGTGGGCTCAGTAGTTTCACCCGCGCTGGTTTTCCGCGTGGTCCGGCGGGTGGTCGGGGCGGTGGAAGGCCAGGTCTGGGTGGTCGGATCCGGATCGCTGGTCTCATAATGGATCT
>CAZBKR010000116.1:0-4590 GCA_964492455.1 uncultured Oscillospiraceae bacterium | reverse complement strand
ACCCGCTGCGCCCAGTCCGATCGCCAACGTGGCGACCGCGGCGACCGCAAAAACGATCAGCCCCCGGTGTCGAACGTGCCTGCGGCTGCGGGAACCCTGTTGGGATGTCACCGCTTTTCCGTTGGAGGTCGGTCGCTGGAGGTTGGACTTCACTCGCGTCTCTCCCGATGTTCTCATGAGAATATATTTGGGTATGCTCCATGCATTCTAGCACCTTGGTTTGGGAGCGTCAAACCTGTTATTCTATAAGGGAAACCGACCGAAAGCGGGGCACGACGATTTGAGCAGCAAGGACATCCGCCTGATTCTCACTGACATGGACGGCACGTTGCTGTCTCCCGACCTTACCGTCTCCGAGGCCAACCGGAAGGCCATTCTGGACGCACGCGCGGCGGGGATCGAAACCGCGATCGCGACCGGCAGGCTGGATCTTCTGGTACAGGATTATGTGAAACAGCTGGACATCCGGGTGCCGGTTGTCTCCTGCAACGGAGCGCTGGTGCGGGATGTGGCGCGGAGCGAAACCGTACACATGCGGGCGATCCCGGACGCGGCCGCAGCTCGCTTGATCCGGCTCTGCCTCGAGCAGGGGGTGGACGGTCTCGCTTATACCCGCGAAAGCGTCTGGTACCCCCGGAACAGCGGACGGGTCGATTTTTTCAGGGACTACAACCGGATGGCGGCGGCAGGGGGTACGCCCCCCGTCGATCTGCGGTGTTATGACGAATCCGATCCGGAGGCGGTAGCCGCCACCGGGGTGTTTAAGATCTTTCTGGCCAGAACCCGTCCGGGCGATATCGAACGCCTGGTGGATCAGGCGCGGCGCGAGATTCCCGGCATCGACGCGATCAACTCGGTCGGGGACTCACTCGACATCATGGCCGCGGGGGTCTCCAAAGGGGATGCATTGCGCATCCTGGCTGCCAATCTGGGCCTGGAACCCGGGCAGGTTGCCGCCTTCGGTGACAGCGAAAACGACATCAGTATGCTGGAGGCGGCGGGCTTTTCGGTCGCAATGGGCAACGCCCGTCCGCCGGTACAGGCAGTGGCTGACTTTGTCACCGCCACCAACCGGGAAGATGGATTTGCCCGGGCGGTATACACTCATCTGCTGACATAGAAGGAGCATCCAGGCATGGAACTGCTGTTGACCGCCGCCATCGCCCGGCAATATGCGTCCGAAACCGCCGCTCTCCTGAGGCGGGGGATTGCGATTGCGCGGCCGGACGGCACTTTGCTGGCTGCGGTACCGTATCCTTCAGCGGAGATCCTGCTTACCCAAGAGCCGGATAAGGATGCGGCCGCGACAGTGAAAACCGGCGAAGAGATGCAGCCGGAAGAGAAAGTCTCACCGCTTGTAGAATCCATCGAGAGGCCTACGGCCCGCCCGCTCAACCACATGACAGATGATCGGTGGATGCCGGTACAGTTTGACGATACCACCGTCTGTCTTGTCGGGCTTCTTCCGAAGCCGGAAGAGGAAGCGGCGTTATGCTCTGCAGAGATCGAAGAACAGACCGCACTGCGGGCGGTCGGTATCCTGACCGGAATGCTTGCCTCGGCGGGACGGGAGCGGAAAAGTGCAGCAGCCTGGTGGAGCGCCCGGGACCGGTTTTTAGAGGAATGGCTTTTTTCCGCCTACCTTCCGGACGATAAAACATTGGAATCCCGCGGCCGACAGCTCGGAATCGACGTCAACCGGGTCCGCTCCGCAGCGATGCTGCTGATAGAGCCTTCGATCGATCCGGAGGGCGGAGAGACCGCACAGGCGGAAGACTACCCCCGTATGATCGCGGACGTACTGGACCGGTTGCGCGGAGGCGCAGGGCGCGAAGTGCTCGCGACCGCACTCGGCAACCGGATCGCGGTCCTGTTTGAGACCGACTCGCTCTCGGTTGCCCGGGAACACCTGACTGCCGCGCGGGAGCGGATCGAAAAGATCTGTCCGGTCCAGGTCTACGGCGGTGTCGGGATGCCCCGCCGGCAGTTTTCCGAGATGCGGGAATCCATGCGGGAGGCAGAGCGTGCGGCACGAAACGCCCGTGCCACACGTTCCCGCTCAGTACTCGCGTTTGGAGACATTGCACTGGAGTTGTTTCTGCAGGAGGTTCCATCCCGTGTCTGGAGAGAGTTCCGCAGTCGGGTACTGCGGGGTATTCCGGAGGCGGAGATGGCGTCCTGGAACCGGTTGCTTTCGGTCTATTTTGAGACCGGTGGAGCGCTCGGAGAGGCCGCCGCCCGGCTCGGCATACACAAGAACACACTGCAGTACCGGCTGCGGCGGCTGGCTGACATCACCGGACACGACCCGCGCCGGTTGCGGGACGCGCTGTCACTTTACCTTGCGACCATGATCGATAACACCCACAACCAGGGATAACGGAGGGAAAGTATGAAAATCGTCATTGCCTCGGATTCTTTCAAAGGAAGCAACTCCAGTCTTGCGGTCGCCGCGCGCGTCGAGTCCGGTATACGCAAGGTCTACCCGGACGCCGAGATCCTCCCTGTCGCCATTGCGGATGGAGGCGAGGGCACAGTAGACGCCATGATCGCGGGAGCGGGAGGACGGCGGGTGTCTGTCGGTGTGACCGGCCCGCTCGGGGAACAGGCGGACTCCTTCTACGGCATGCTGGATACCGGTGAGGCGGTCATCGAGATGGCGGCCGCGTCCGGACTCCCCATGGTGCCCGCGGACCGCAAGGATCCACGGATCACCACAACCTTCGGTACCGGCCAGCTCCTGCGAGCGGCGCTCGACGCGGGAGCGCGCAAAATCTACATCGGGATCGGGGGATCCGCCACCAATGACGGCGGGATCGGGATGGCACAGGCACTGGGTGCTTCCTTCCTCGATAAGGACGGGAAAGAGCTCGGGTATGGCGGGGCGGAACTCGCCCGGCTCGCGCGTATCGATCTTACAGGGCTGGACCCCCGGCTTTCTGATACCGAAATCGTGGTCTCCTGCGACGTCAACAATCCGCTCTGCGGGGAACGGGGTGCGAGCGCTGTGTTCGGACCTCAGAAAGGCGCGACTCCCGGGATGGTGCGGATGCTGGACGATGCGCTCGCCCATTACGCGGAGGTCGTGCACACCCAGCTCGGGATCGACCACGCGAACACCCCCGGAGCGGGTGCGGCGGGCGGACTGGGGTACGCGCTGCTCGTCTTCGCCCGGGCACAGCTCCGGCCGGGCATCGAGATCGTACTCGACGTCGCGGGATTTGACACCAAGGCCGCGGACGCGGATCTCGTCATTACGGGAGAAGGACGGATCGATGCCCAGTCCGTGATGGGAAAAGTTCCGGTCGGTGTCGGCACACGGGCCAAAAAAATGGGGAAACCTGTCCTCGCCATCGTCGGCGATATCGGACCGGGCGCGGAAGCGGTCTATGCCCACGGGGTGGATGCTATAATGAGTACAGTCAACCGCGCGATGCCCCTGGACGAGGCGATGGCCCGCTCAGGTGAACTGCTCGAAGATGCCGCGGAACGGGTCATGCGGATGGTCCGCCTAGGCACCGAAATCAGACAACAGGAGGGACAGTAAATGAGAGATTCCATGCACAGATATTTCCAGATCGGTCTGATCCATTTCATGGCTTTTCCGACCACAATGCGTGGCGAAGGCGACATTTACGGCACGATGAGAAAGATCGCGACCGACGACTATTTTGACGCGGTCGAGATGACCTGGGTCAAAGACGCGGACGTCCGCGCCCAGGTGCGCGAACTGCTGGCGGAAAGCCACCTCACCGTCTGCTACGGCGCGCAGCCCCGGCTGCTCACCACCGGACTCAACCCCAACGATCTCGACGAGGGAGGCCGGAAAAAGGCGGAAGCCACTCTGATCGAAGCGATCGACGAGGCCGAATTCCTCGGCGCGCGCGGGATCGCGTTCCTGTCGGGCAAGTGGGAGGCCGCCACCCGCGAGCAGTCCTATGCCCAGTTGATCAAGACCACCGACGCGCTGTGCACCTATGCCGCGGGCAAGGGGATGTCGGTCGAGCTCGAGGTGTTTGACTACGATCTCGACAAAGCCTCCCTGATCGGACCGGCACCTCTTGCCGCCCGGTTTGCCGCGGACATGCGAATGAACCACAACAATTTCGGATTGCTGGTGGACCTCTCCCATTTTCCACAGACTTACGAGACCTCCCGTTTTGTGATCCAGACCCTGCGCCCCTATATCACGCACCTGCACGTCGGCAGCGCGGTCATGAAGCGTGGCGCGGAAGCCTTTGGCGATACCCACCCGCGGTTTGGCTTTCCGAACGGAGCGAACGATGTCCCCGAAATGCTGGACTTCCTGCGTGTCTGCAAAGAAGAAGGATTCTTCCGCGCAGAAAACCCCATGGTCCTGTCGTTTGAAGTCAAACCCTGGAAAGACGAAGATCCGGATGTGGTCATCGCAAACGCGAAACGGGTTCTGAACCGGGCCTGGGCGCTGCTGGAAGACTGATACAATCGGCAGATCGGAAGCCGGGACATCCGGCATAAATAAATAGAAAATATCAATTGGAGGATGACATATGAGCATTGTTGTACTGGACGGCTACACCCTCAACCCCGGCGACCTGTCCTGGGACCGCG
>CAZBKR010000115.1:0-6167 GCA_964492455.1 uncultured Oscillospiraceae bacterium | reverse complement strand
CGTCAAAACGATCGCAGAGCGCAGCGCAGATGTGTTCTCTGTCACGGAAGCCGCACTCTACACCACCCTGTACAAGATGGAAGCAGAAGAGCTCGTCCTCTCCCGTGAAGTACTCGTTGGCAACCGTCGCCGCCGCCGCTACTATACTCTGACCGACAAAGGTCGTGAATACGCCGGCGAAGAGATTACAAAGTACATCCGCATGACCGACGGAATCCGCAAGATTCTGAGCGGATGGGACAAAAAGTAAGCTACTTCTCCCACCCCATGACGAAATGAATCAATGATGCCTGATCAGAGCCGCCCCGCAAGGGGCGGTTTTTTGCCTGTTTCATCCCGGATTCCGTCTACCTCCCGAAGAACCGTCCGTATCCCGGGGTTTCTCCTTTCCCTGTAAAACGTCCCGCATCGCCTTTTCCCGCTGTCGGCGTACCCGGATGTCCCACGCGGTCTTGAGTACAATGGCGGCGACCGAGCCGATGACCAGTCCCCAGGGGCCGAAAAGAAGCGTCGCCAGGACGGTGCACAACAGTGTGTAGAGAGGTTTTACACCGATCGCCCTGCCGTTGAGCACCGGATCCAGAATCTGCCTGACCGCAAAGATGACGACATAAACCACCAGCAGCAGCAGTGCCTGTTGGCGGTTGCCGGCAATCAAGGTGATCACGGCCCAGGGAATCATAACCATACCACTGCCGACCAGCGGAATGAGATCGAATAATGTGATCCCTGCAGCAACCAACCCCCAGAGAGGAACGTCCAGCAGCGCCAGCCCGATACACAAAAGCACAAACGAAACACCGGCAAGGATGGCCTGCGTCCTCAGGACCGCGGCCACACCTCTGCCGGACGCGGTGATCATTTCGGACAGATCGTCCAGCCAGCGAGGCCTACGCACGGGCTGCATCGGCATGCTCCGTCCGGATGTGTGAGTTCCGGTTCTCGAAGCTGGTCTCGTATCCGCTGGCGTTGCATGTGTCAGCCAGGATCATCACGATGTTCTTGGGCATGGCGGGAATCCTCCTCTGTCTTTCTTATAGAATAGCATCCCGGGCATCCCGTGGAAGCGGTATCATGGAAGGACACAAAACACCCCTGCTGTCCGCCGGTATGCTGCCGGAACCGCAAGGAGCGGAACATGGAAAAGAGAGCATTTGGAAACACCGGTCTGCAAGGCTCTCCGATCGGATGGGGTACCATGGAGATCGGCAAGCTGGCGGCAGACGAGGCTGCATTTCTGCTGGATACCGCACTCGACGCCGGCGTCACCTGGATCGACACCGCGCCTTGTTATCCAGACAGCGAAGCGTTGCTGGGCCGGATCCTCCCCGGCCGGAGGGAACGCATCCTGTTAGCCACAAAATGCGGGTGTACCGGTCCTTATACGACCCATCCCCACCGGTTCGACCGCCTTACCTTACTGCACAACCTGGACGAAAGTCTCCGGTGTCTCGGAACCGATCACCTCGATCTGTGGCAGCTTCACATGCAAAATTCGGACACGTTTCCAGGCGGTGATGCGGGCGAATTGCCGCAAACCATGCAGGAGATGCAGGCATCCGGCAAAGTCCGGCACATCGGGCTTTCCTTCAAAAACGGAGGGCCGGAGGACCCGTTGTATCCCGCGGAACACGGGTTTCGCAGCATGCGCAGGTTCGGCAGCCTTCCGCCTTTTGAATCCGTACAGCTCGTCTACGGCGCGCTCACACGAACCAGTGAAAAAGCGATCGAAGCGGTTGCGCGCACCGGCAAAGCGGTGATTGCACGCGGTTGGCTGAAAAAATACAGTCCGGCGTATGACGAACTCCTGTCGCGGGCAGAATTGAATGCGCTCTGCGAGCCGGGAGAAGACATTTCCTCATTTTTGATCCGGTTCGGCCTTGCCGTACCGGGGATCTCGTTCGGACTGATCGGCACCACGGATCGGGAGCACCTGCATTCCAACCTCAAGGCTGCTGAGCACGGGGCCCTGTCAGAAGAGGTGTTTGCAGAGGCCAAGCGACGTCTGGACGCCGCCGGTATCCGTCCAGCAGTCTGGTGATCATCCCGGCCGGATGCCTCCACTATTCTCCCGCATCGTCCCGGTTTTCCAGATTTTCTGGTTTCGGCGCTAGATCCGGCGACAAGCTCTTCGCGGCCTTGCGTTTTCGCGTACGACGGCGCAGTACCAGCAGAAGCACCCCGACCGCAAGCCAGACCGGAGACGCCGCGATCAGCACGATGGCCAGCCACTGCAGCCCGCCGACGATCACATTTCCGACCCGGGTGAATCCCACCCGAATCAGGGTTCCCATGTCGGAAAGGCTCAGTGCTTTCCAGTCGATCCTGTCCCGGACAGCGATCGGATCCGATGTCTGTGTGAGCGTCAGTCGAACCGTCGATTCGGCCAGCATTGTGTCCCAGAGCCGGATTTTCCCCTTGAGAGATTCGATCTCGGCAGTCAAACCGTTGATCCGCTCCTGCACCATCATGGATTCGGAGAGGTCCTTGGCTTCGGATAAAAACCCGTAATACGACTCCAGCGACTTTTCCATCGTCCGCAACCGGGTCCCGGTGTCATAATAGGCTTCTGTGATGTCTTCCGTACCCAGCGCCGACCGGAGTACCGTGGCGCTTTCGTTGATACGGGTGATCAGTGCCTCCAGATGTTCGGGCGCGATCCGTAGCGTCGCCGCAAGCGAAACAGTCCGGTCTGAGCGGTGGAGAGCCCTGGCATCTTCATATCCGCCTAGGCTTTGTGCGAACTGCAGGATGTCGGCATAGCTCGCTTCCACATCTTCCGCTTCCGCTTCGATCTGCGCATCCCGGATCTGTTTTCGCACCGGACTCTGTAACGGATCACCTGTCGCGTTCGGGATCGACGATTCGTCCTGATAGCGGCCCGCCTCCGTGGCGGCAGTGCCGGCGGCATTCTTTTCAAGTGCAAGATCGGTTTTTGTACTGGAACAGCCCCCAAAGAGCAATGTTGTCAGCATCAGTCCTGCGATCCACCCCATCCATCGTTTGCGCATCGTGCCCTCCTATCCGGCTTTCCGGAACGCGGAAAGCCTCTCGTTCTTTTGACCCCGATGAGAAGGTTTTTGTTCCATGCAAAAGAAAGGCATAGCCGAATGGAGAACGGCCATCCGCACGCAAAAAACCCCGCGGCAACCGCAGGGCTTTCTTGTGCGACAATCGTCGGAATGCAGACGCCTGAATCAATATGGAACCATCGCAGCTATTGCGGAAAAGTTCTCAATTGGATCGAGACGCCATCCGGATCGTATACATAGAAATAGCGTGTGCCATCCCCCGGATCCTGGATGGGAGAAGGTTTACGTTCCTGACTGATCGCGAGTTGATGTTTCTCTTCCAGGCGATCCGTCGCGAAACAGATAAACATCCCCTTCCCTTCGAACGTTTGACCTTCCGGAACATGGACAAGTTCGATCTCGGTCTCTCCCTCCCCGTTCGACAGGAAAGCCAGTTCCGCCGGTCCCGCTGCAAAACGTCGTATTACCTTCAATTCCGGGATTGTTTCATAGAACCGAACGGATTCATCCAGGTTGTTAACACGCAAAGTCACATGTTTGATATGCATACTGCCTACCCTCCTCGATTGCTGTCGGTCCCGACATTGTACGTCACCTTCCGGCTCTGTTCCACTCTCGGCTGCTACACTTTGATGTGCTTCCACTTTCCGCCGTGTATGCGGAGGACATAGGCCAGCGTACGCAGGGTATAATCTACCCCCATTGTTACATACAACGCTTCAATCCCCAGTCCGAAGCACTGTGACAGCACATAGGTGCCGCCCACCCGTAGAAGGCTGACACCCAGGATATTGCTGTACGAAACAAACAGAATGTCACCGCCCGCGCGCAGGGCAGCGGGCAGCACATTCAGGGGGCTCAGGAAGGTTTCCGCCACTACGTAGAACAGGACTACACGAAAGACGGTGGCCAGGACGGCAGGGTCGCTTGAAAAAATCGATGACAGAGGCTGGATAAAAATGAAAATGAGATAGGAAAGAAGATTGGAGATCCCTCCCAGGGCAACCGCCTGCAGCGTTCCCCTCTGTGCCAGATCAGCCCGGCCCGCCCCGAGATACTGCCCGGCCAGCGTTGTCGTCGCCATCCCGAGTCCCAGAATCATGTTGCGGGGAACGCTGGCAAGTGCACTCAGCACCTGATGGGCTGCCATATCGCTGGTGGGCATGAGCGCGATAACGATCTGCACCATCAGGTTTCCTCCCATCAGCGCCACCTGTTCCAGGGAGGCCGGTATCCCGATACGCAGAACCCGACGTAACATCGGACCGTTCCAGCGGAACAGCCCGACGCGAGGTACATGGATTTTGGCACGTCCACTCAACAGGATGGCGAGAATCACCAGCCCGCCGATCGTGCGCGCGATCGACATCGCCATGCCCATACCGCGGATTCCCAACCCCTGGAATCCACCGGCTCCGAACATAAGGAGATAGCCGAAGAGCAGCGACAACACATTGACCAGCAATGCGATTGCCATCGGTTTGCGCATCTCCCCCGCACCGCGGAATATGCCGCTGACCACCAGGTTGACAATGAAAAAAGGGATACCCGGAAGTTGCATTTTAAAATACAGAAACGCGTTTTCCACTACCGCGTCTTCCGCCTGACTCAGAAACGCGGTCACGATCTGCCGGGCAAACAGCCAGAGAAGAAACGGCAGTACCACGGCGGCGACAAATGCACCAAGAAGTGCCTGACGCGCCGCGCTTTGCGTTTCTGCGACCTCTCCCGCCCCCGTCAGACGGGCGATCACTACCGTCACTCCCATGGAAAGAATGGCCAGCAGTGACTGGATGACAGTCACCGTCATGTTGACGACACCGACGGCACTGAGCGCGACCGTGGAGAGGCGCCCGATCATCGCAGTGGCAATCATCGCCACCAGAGAGATCAGCAGCTGTTCCGATACGGTCGGCCAGGCAAGCCGCAGTAGCGTACCTCGCAGCTCGGTGTCTCTGTGCCAGTTTTTCCGCCATCTTGATGATTCCGACACGGATCGACTCCTGTCACACCTGTCACTGTAGTAGAGAACCAGTCTATTGAGCTTTGGTCGATGGCTCATCTTCCGGCCGGATGGTGCTGTTCAATTTCTTCTGCAAGAGATCCTCCCAGATGGTGAACAGGCTGCCGGACCAGATATTCCCAAGACCTTTGATTCTGGCAATATTAAATATTTCATGTATAGAGGCGGTGACGGGCAGATAGGCATGCAATTGATTCGCTGCCTCCATCGCATAATCGATGTCTTTTGCATGGATGGCCAGATTGTCGTTGATGACCACATCGCCGGAAAGAATCGTCTTCTTCATCCCGCTGAGCAGTTTGGATTCCGCACCGCCAAACTCGATAGCATCGTAAATTTTTGCAATATCCACCCCTGCCTGGCTGGCAAAGGCAAAGGCTTCCGCGGTAGAACAGTAAATGGCTGCCATCAGCATTTGATTGACCATTTTACTGATCTGACCATGGCCGCTTTCGCCGATATAGACAATATTGCTGCCCAGAGCTCCATAGACGTCTTTCTGTCTGTTGAATGCATCCTGATCCCCGCCCACCATAATGGAGAGTGTCGCTTTTCTGGATCCCTCGCTTCCTCCCGTAACCGGGGAGTCAAGCATCCATCCACCTTCTTCGGCTACACGTGCTGCCAGCTCCCTCGTGACGCCGTACGTGGCACTTGTGGTGTCTATGATGGTCTTGCCCTCCACCCCCGCCGACAAAATGCCATCCGGCCCCTGCATCACCTCAGATAAAACAATGGCGTTGGGGAGGCTCAGCACGATGACTTCGCTCATCAAGGCTACTTCGCGCGGGGACATTGCCCCTGCTGCCCCCATACCGGTCAATTCCCGCACCGGTTTCTCATTGATGTCATATACAGTGACCGAAAACCCTTTGTTCACCAGATGGACGGCCATGTGTTTTCCCATATTTCCGAGACCGATCACGCCGATGTTTTTCATCCTGCAACACTCCTGTTCCTGCCTCATACACGTTCGATTTGCAAGGCCGCTTGACGGAGAGAGTCAATTTGCACTGATTATAGCACTGGGTTCCTTTCGCAAGTTCAGGCCCGTATATGCATTGTTTCAACGACCGGGCGCAAATGGATCCGATCACCCCCCCCGATTGGGA
>CAZBKR010000114.1:0-6267 GCA_964492455.1 uncultured Oscillospiraceae bacterium | reverse complement strand
CGTCGATCAAAGAAAGAAATACAGCCAACATGAAAAAGGTACCGCCTAGTTTGAAATACAACGAATACAGATCATTCAGGAGCAAAAGCTAGCCTGTAAGCATAATATGGCAAGTAATACGAAAAATACAAGTCCTCGAAGGGTTGCTGGAAACCTGGGGGGACCGGATGTCGCCGGAGGAAGCGGACGCGTATTTGCGACGGCCCTCCGCCGGCTGGTCTGACGTATAATTGTACAAGCAGCTGACTGTATTCATGGAGGTGCCCAGATATGATCCGTTCCGTCACTGTTCCTGCCGCAGGTATCCCTTTCAAAAACAACGCCGCCTACTGTGTCGGCACCGGCCGCATGGGTCTGGCACTCCAGCAGGAGTATCTCGACCACCTCGATCTCGTGCAGGAGGCCATCCGGTTCCGCTACATCCGCGGGCACGGGCTGTTCTGCGACGATATGGGCATCTACCGCGAGATGAACACCCCGGAGGGTCCGCGCCCGTACTACAACTTCACCTATCTCGACCGGGTGGTCGACAGTTACCTCGCGCGCGGCATCCGGCCCTTTCTTGAACTGGGCTTTATGCCGGAGAAATTGAAATCCGGAGAGCAGACGATCTTCTACTGGAAGGGAAACGTCACACCCCCGAATGACTTTGACAAGTGGGAGAAGCTCGTCGAGGGCACCCTGGCACATCTGGCGGATCGGTACGGCCGCGACGAGGTGGCGACCTGGCCGGTCGAAGTCTGGAACGAGCCCAACATCGGATTCTGGGCGGGGACGATGCAAGAATACTTTCATCTGTACGAGGTCTCCGCGCGTGCGGTCAAGCGGGTGGATCCCCGGATCCCGGTCGGTGGACCCGCGATCTGCGGGGTGGACACCGAACACTGGTTGCGTTCGTTTTTCTCGTTCGTGACCGAAAACGATCTCCCGATCGACATGGTGACCCGCCACTGCTATACCGCGAACCAGCCCCGCCGGGAGGGCTATTATGTCCACCATTCGCTGCGCAAAAACGACATCATGATCGACGAGCTCCGCGAGACCCGGCAAATCATGGACGACTACCCGCGAATCGCGGGGCTGCCGTTGCACATCACGGAATTCAGCACTTCGTATGTGCCGCGCTGCCCGGTCCACGACACCGTGTACAACGCCGCCTACATCGCGCGCATCCTCAGCGAGGCGGGCGACTACGCGGACTCCTATTCCTACTGGACCTTCAGCGATGTGTTTGAAGAGGCGGACGTCCCGATTTCGGTGTTCCACGGCGGCTTCGGGCTGGTCGGTCTCGAGTCGATCAAAAAACCGACATTTTGGACCTTTGCGTTCTTCTCCCGCGCGGGCGGCGAGCTGGTGTACCGGGACGAAAATCTCATCGTCACCCGGGATGGCGACCGGTACGCGATCATCGGGTGGCACGCGGACGCGACAACGGACCAATCCGCGGAGCCGATCAACTACAACCTCCGCCTGCCGGGCCTGTCCTCGCCGCAGTGCCTGTTGCTCAAGCAGAGTGTGGGCGGCAAGCATGCGAACCCGCTGCAGACCTGGAGCAATCTGGGCAAACCGTACACGCTCGACGATGCACAGCGCCGGATTCTGCGGGCCTCGGCCGAGCCGTTGCAGCGGGACGAAAAACTGTTCGCCCGGGAGGACGGCTGGCTGGAAGTGTCGGTGAGCCTGCCGTCGAACCACCTGTGCATGCTAGAGATCACGCCCGTCGAGGATCAGACCGCGACCTACGCAGGATTTGATGCCCGGGAACACTATGGATTGGAATAAAAACGTCCGGATCGCCGACGAGGCGAAGTCGCGACGCATAAAAGGGGAGGTGCCGTATGGCAGCATGGGATAAACGGTTTGTCAGGACGTACAAACAATCGAGCTGGTCTGTCGCATTCCAGGTCTGGGTGGACCGGGAGACCGGAGTCAACTACATCTATTCCTCTTCCGGTTATTCCGGCGGGCTCACTCCGCTGCTGGACCGGGAGGGCAAGCCGGTCGTGACACCGGTCAGCGGAAGCGATTGGCCGAACGATCGGTATCGGTAAGGAAGAATCGACGATGCACCGGAATCGAGAAGGAGGGGACAAATGCCCCCGCTGAGTCTGTTGATCAAGCCCGCCTCGGGTCACTGCAACCTGCGGTGCGGATACTGCTTCTACCACGATGTCACCGCACATCGCGAGCACCGCTCGTATGGGTTCATGACGCTGGAGACGCTCGAAACCCTCGTTCGCAAAGCGCTTTCTTTCGCAGACGGGAGCTGCACGTTCGCGTTTCAGGGAGGCGAACCCACGCTGGCAGGACTGGATTTCTACCAGGCGCTCATTGGATTCGTGGAACGTCACAATAACAAGAAAGTGTCCGTCCACTATGCGATCCAGACCAACGGCATCGTGGTTGACGCGGAGTGGGCGCGGTTTTTGCACGACCACCATTTTCTGGTGGGGCTCTCTCTGGACGGCCCCAAAGACATCCACGACGCACAGCGGGTAGACGCGTCCGGCACCGGATCCTGGCGGCGCGTCCTGGAGGCCGCGCGTCAAATGGAGTCCGCGGAGGTGGAATACAACATCCTGACGGTGGTCACAAATCAGGTGGCACGCCATGTGCGTCAAGTCTATGCTTTCCTAAAAAAGAACGGATTCCGCTATTTGCAGTTCATACCCTGTCTGGATCCGCTGGATGCTGCCGGCGATTCCGACACCGCATTGACGCCGGAACGGTACGCCTATTTCCTCAAAGAGCTGTTCGACCTATGGTACGCTGACCTTCAGCGCGCGGATCCAATGCGTGGAGAAATGGTCAGCATCCGGGATTTTGAGAACTGGGTGGGGATGTGCGCGGGTCGCCATCCGGAATCTTGCGGCATGTCCGGAACCTGCAGTTGCCAGTTCGTAGTGGAGGCGGACGGGAGCGTGTTCCCGTGTGACTTTTATGTACTCGACCGCTACCGGATGGGCAATATCGTCGACGATGGTTTCGCGGAACTGGCCGCATCCGAGCCAGCCCGTCGCTTTATCGAGGAGTCGTTGCCGGTCGACGAGGCTTGCCGCGTGTGTGAATGGTACCCGATCTGCCGCGGCGGTTGCCGGCGGTATCGGGAGCCGTTTGTGGAAGGAAGACCTGGATTGAATCGGTTCTGCACGGCGTACCAGGCGTTTTTCGCGTATACACTGCCGCGGATGCAGGAGCTGGCGCGACGGTTCGTGCGGTAGTCTGACAGCCGGTCGCGCGACCGGCGGAAAGGGGAGCCCATGACACGCAAGTCACATCCTGAATCTGACAGACCGAACATTGTGGTGATCCTAGCCGACGACATGGGGTACAGTGACATCGGATGTTACGGATCAGAAATCGAGACGCCCAACCTGGACCGGCTGGCGCGCGGCGGCGTCCGATTTTCGCAAATGTATAACAATGCGCGGTGCTGCCCGACCCGCGCGTCGCTGCTGACGGGGCTCTATCCGCATCAGGCCGGGGTGGGACACATGACGTCAGACCTCGGAATCCCGGCGTACCAGGGCTGCCTGCGCGACGACTGTGTTACGATCGCGGAAGCGCTCGGCCGGGCGGGGTACCGCACCGGCATGAGCGGCAAATGGCATGTGGGCGGCAACTACGGCATGATTGGCCGAGACCGCTGGTCCCCGGGGGATGCGCGGCACCCCGTGCCGTGGGAAAGGGGATTCGAACGCCATTTTGGAACCCTCGACGGTGCCGGCAGCTATTTCAATCCGCACACCCTCTACCGGGACGGCGAGCCGGTCGAAATCGGCGGCGACGAAGACTTCTATTACACGGACGAGATCAGTAGCCATGCGGTCGATATGATCGAAGAGTTTCACGCGACTGACGATCCGTTTTTCCTGTATGTGGCGTATACCGCGCCCCACTGGCCGCTGCATGCGTTGCCGGAAGACATCGAAAAGTATCGGGGACGCTATCGTTGCGGTTGGGACGCGGTCCGGGAAGCACGTCATCGCCGCCTGATAGACGAGGGTTTGATCGATCCGTCCTGGGCACTGTCGCCCCGCGATGCGGGGTCCCGGCCCTGGGAAGAGGTGCCCGATCCGGAATGGGAGGACATGCGGATGGCGGTCTATGCCGCACAGGTGGACCGCATGGATCAGGGGATCGGCCGGATCCTGGACAGCCTTCGCCGTCTGGAACTCGAAGAGAACACGCTGGTGTTGTTCCTGTCGGACAACGGCGGGTGCGCGGAACTCCTGGCGGAGAGCGGGTGGATCATGGACTATGTGCCGCCGACCCGGCGGGGGGAAGCGGTGGTACCCGGCAATGATCCGGGTAGGATGCCGGGCGGGGAAGACACTTACATGAGTTACGAACTGCCCTGGGCCAACGCGAGCAATGCGCCGTTTCGGCTGTTCAAGCACTGGGTGCACGAGGGCGGGATTTCGACACCGCTCATCGTGTCATGGCCGCGCGGCATGGCGGGCGGTGGACGCCTCTTGCACACCCCCTGTCACGTGATCGACATCATGGCGACCTGTCTCGACGCCGCAGGGGCATCCTATCCCGACACGTTTGACGGCCATGCGATCACACCGCTGGAAGGGGAGAGCCTGCTCGACTTGTTGCGAGGCGACCGCACCTCCCGGCTGCGTCCCATCGTACTGGAACACGAAGGCAACCGCGCGGTCCGATCCGAGGACTGGAAACTGGTGTGTAAGCACCCCGGAGACTGGGAATTGTACGACATGGCACGTGACAGGACAGAATTGCACGATCTGGCAGCCGAGCATCCGGATCAAGTGCGGGAACTCGCGGAGATCTATCGGGAGTGGGCGGAACGTTGCGGTGTGGTCGATTGGGATGCGTTGCTCCGTCAGAGCACGGGAATGAGCCCCTCGGATCTGCCGGGGGCGGACGGGTAAAACCGGCGCTTCTGAAATCCGGGTTACTCCTCCCGGATGAGCTCACAAACCGGCTGTTTATACAGCCGCCTGATGGGAGACATCTGGAATAAGTAAACCAGCGCCAGCAGTGCCGGCAGGATGATCAGCATCGGAAGCAGGGGATAGTACTGGAAGATATCGAGGATCTGATTGCCCGTCGAGACGGCAATCCGGTTGCTGTTCACCAGCATCGGGATCGCCACGCCGATGCCGATGACATGGGCGGACAATGCCGCCGATGCCACCAATACGACACTTTCCAGCGCTTTGAGTCGCCGCATCCGGTCCCATGAGAATCCGCCGGCACGCAATGCGCCGATCAGGCGCCGGTTTCTGGTGGCCAGCGAAAGGCTGATCGAGCGGATGACAAAGACCGAAAACAGTGCCAGCAGGAACAGGAGGAGATAGATCACCGACAACACGATGTTGTTGCCAACCTGTGTCTGCTGTTCTGATTCGGATCGCATCAGGGTCGTCATGTAGGGATACAGGATATCCAGTTCCTGAACGGCTGCGCGCAACTTCTCATCGTCCCGGTAGTCCTTCATCTGGATGTAGACCGACTGGATCCGATCCTCCAGACCGAACAGCCGGAAAGCGTCCAGGCCCCAGACGATCATGGCTTCCTCTCCGAGCAGTTCACGGGTCATATTTACCGGCGCGTCCGATCCCCGATCCGGGAAACGCACGATGCCACCGATCGTGACTTGTACATCCCGCCGTTCCCAACTGGAAGGTTCCGCCCCGTGTGAGACAACGGGTTCGTATGGGGTATGGTTGTCGTCCGGGTTGACGACCTGGGTCAGCAACAGGGAATCCCCGACCTTGGCCACCGGATCTGACGATCCGGTCAGCAGCAACACGTGACGCCCTTCCGACAACGCCGGGATATCGATGTCACCAGCCAGCAAATCTGCCCGCATGGTATCCAGTACGTTGGGCTCTACTCCTGTCACAGTACCGAGATATAGTTTTTCAGACTCCAGGTATCCATACCGGGTCTTGTCTGCCAGCACATCGGCCAGAGGGACACTTTGATTTTCGCTGTCCAGAAACTGAAACATCGAGGAAAGCAACCGGTCACTCTCCTCCGTGCGGTCCCCGATCAGGTTGACGCGGTATTGAGACTCCAACCGGCAAATGCGAAATTCATCCAGGCGAATCAAATCGGACAGATCCTCCCGTGCAAATCCGGGCTCACGGACGGGGATGTTCAAACTGGAAAGCGTACCGCTGTTGCCCATCGAGAGTTCGACATCGTATCGTGAGTTGTAACTGTTGTCAAAATGCAGAATCGCAATGACATAGGAACTGATCAACAGTACGGCAAGCCCTAGCCCCAACA
>CAZBKR010000113.1:0-6291 GCA_964492455.1 uncultured Oscillospiraceae bacterium | reverse complement strand
TTCATTCCACTCACCTCTTTCTGTATGTCCGGAGGATCGACCATGCGTCCTCTTTGTGACTCCATTGAATCATCCAAATATCTCATTTCCATCTCATTTTTGAGGAAGTCCGGATAGTGCCGAAAGATCCGGCGCAGCATCGACCGTATGACTCCCCAGATAGGCCAGCACTCCTTCATCGAGATCCGGGCGGACTTCCCGGATGACTTCAGTTGCCGTTACCGGGAGCCAGGAATCCACTTCGCCGGCCAGTGGCAGATCATTGTAATAAGAGACAAACAACTTGACCGACCCGTTCCCGATGTCGACACCGGCAGCCGCATAGAGCCGTTCCAAATGACTGGAGCGAAGACTCGCAAGATCAAAGCTCTCCGGCAGCCCGAACGCCTGGCGCAGCACCTCCGGCTCGATCGAAAACGCGTCTGAGACTTGTTGGAGCGTAAAGCTGCCGCGAATATCGTCAGGGGTGTAGGATCCGGCGACGACAGTTGTATTGTTGCGCCCGGATCCGCCGCCCGGCCCCCCCGATGTGCGCCATAAACCGGCTACGCGGGCCAGTCCGATCCCTCCAAGCAAAACCACAGCCGTCAATACAGCCACCCCGGCGGGTTTAAGTTTCATATCAGTTCATCTCCTTCCTCTGGGCAGAAGCAGCCCAGGCCAGGTCTACCGTGTCGCCGACCGGGCAGGAGCGCGCGGACGTGCATTCCAGACAACTGATGCACTGGGCATCGCGGACATTTTTCGCCGTAGAGACGGTGATGTTCATCGGACAGGCCCGGTCGCAGCGTTTACAGTCGATACAGGTTCCGGCATCTCGCCGGATGCTGAAGATCCTGATTTTGTTGAACAGACCCAGCAACGCACCATAGGGACAGGCATATTTGCACCAGGGGCGGGCTACAAACAGAGAAGTCACCAGTGTGACCCCAAGGATGGCCACGCCGGCCCAAGCGACTTCGCTGGTCCAGAAGTGGAAAAGTGCATAATACGGATCCACAGATTCAAAGATAAGCTTTCCGGTTGTGGCTGTCGCATAGACCACCCAGAGCAGCACGCCATATCGCATCCATCGTAAAACCTTATGCACCTGGTCGGGAACAAAGGTATTGTACCTGCGTTTGAACATCTTTTTCCCAAGATGGCTGATCCAATCCTGGACTGTCCCGAGGGGACAAACCCATCCGCAAAGGACCGGACCCGCCACGATGGCCAGGACGGTAGACAGTGCGGCAAGTATCACTGCGGACTCATGGACCTTCTGGATGGTTCTGCCGTCCGTGATGAGGCTGTACAATGTCACAACCCCGCCAAACGGGCAGATGGCATGTAGGGATATATCCGGCAAAAACGTCCATCCGGTCCCGATTTCCGAAAGTGCCTTTCCGATGGCGATGTAGCCGATCAGGAGAAAAAAGAACAACTGGACATAGGAGCGGACAGATGGTTTCGTCAAAGATCTCGCGTGGAAAACCGGCTTATCTACAGCTTGTTTGGTACCAGAATCCATACATCATTCCTCCGTTGCTTTGAATCAAGACAGTTTTTCAACCTGATTTTCAAAAGCGGACAAGTGGCTTTCCGAGGAAGTCATCAGGGCATCGAATACATCCGCCACATCCTGCGGTAGAGAATGAGTGAGAAATTTTTCATACATCGCAATGTTGTTGATCTCGGCCTGAACACCGGTTTGGGCGGCTTCCAGCAGACTTGCGGGAATCACAACATGATCCGCCGATTCGTCCCCCGGGACTGTCAGCCCGTATTGGGCAAACAAGTCCTTGAGCATGGAGATGTGTTTCTCCTCTGATTTCTGAATGTTATCATACGGACGCATGGTGCCGAAGATCTCTTGAATTTCGTCATACTCCGCCCGGGCGGCGTATTCGTCCTGAAGGGCATATGTCATCATATCCAGTATACTGAGCTGCGAATCAGCCAGCGCGCCCGCGTTTCCAAACCCTTCCAATGAGAGAACCATATCCTCCTCCCCGAGTGTGGCCGGATCCGGTGTCTGCACCGTGGTCATCGGTGCTGCCGTTGTGACTGACGGGAGCGCAGTCCGGGTATCGTCTGTAGCCGGGCAACCCGATAAAAGCATACCGGTCATCAACGCCAGCAGGATCAAACCAGTAGCGAAGAGACCCGTTTTTGTGATTCCGCGTGTTTTCATCTCAATCATCCTTTCGTATATGCATTCTTTCCTGGTCTCTGTCGTTATGGGATGGCCTTTATTGAACCGCTGAAATATCTCATATCGATCTCGCCTTTGTGGCCGCTTTGTGAGGATTTTGCGGCTGCCTTGCCAGTCGTCGCGATTGACAGCCTGAACCACCGGCATATAGAAAGAGACAGAATCCGTCAACCAGATTCTGTCTCTTCCATCCGTTTTGGATTGAGACTTCTCAGCTCTGCGGGACAGGGGCCACGGCACAAGAGCCGTCGCGGGCACGGCCGCGCTGTTGTCCACCGGTACCGGTTCCATCCTGGAGACGCTGACGGATCATATCGCCGTCGGGTTCTCCATCGCCGTCCAGATCACATGCGCCTGCACATTCGCCGTCCATGAAGCGGTTTGCGTTCTGCCTGGCTTCATCGGTCCAACCGAAGCGCGCACCTTCTCCTGTTCCGTCACCCAGACCTGCACCGGTTCCGTCGCAGATCTCGCCGGTCACCGGACAAACGCGGTCCTCCGTCTCGGCAGCTGCCGGGGGTGTCACTTCATCTTCCAGTGCGGACACGGTACGGGGTGCCAAGGTCACGGCCAGTCCAGCCACCAGCAGCAATGCCATCAGGGCGATGCTCATTTTGAGATACTTTTTCATCGGGTTCACCTCTTTCTGTGGGATCGGAGGATCGTCGTTCGCGTCCTCTGTCTGGGCATAGTAAAACATCCGAATATCTCGTTTCCATCTCATGATTGCGGAGAAACTGTGATATTTGGTTATCCCTCTGTGCATTGGCCGAATCGGAAAAGAGAGGATTCAGGTGGGCAGCCGGAACACAAACATCGTATAGGTGCGGCTGTCGGACTCGACACGGATGTCACCGCCGTGGGCTTCGACAATCGCACGGGAAATCGCCAGACCCAATCCGCTTCCGGACGCCGTACCGGCCCGACCATAGCGCTCGAATAACTGCGGGAGCACCTCGGCCGGGATCCCCGGTCCGTCGTCGCGGACGGAAACCGTCAGCATCCCGCCGTGGATTCGGGCCTGCATCTGGATATTTCGACCTGCTCCCGCATGCCGGATGCTGTTGCCCAGCAGATTGAGCAGTACCTGGCGGATCCTCGCGGGATCGACCGACGCGATCATGCCCGGATCGGCTTCCAGCGTCAGGGTATGTCCTCCGGATTGACAAGCCGGCCGCGTCTCATCCACCACGGATGCCAGAAGCGCGTTCACATCGGTCTCCTGAATGTCCAGCGTCATATCACTGCTTTCGAGGACGGACAAATCGACCAGGTCGCCGACCAACCCTTGCAGCCGGGTGGTTTCGGACAATGAAGCCTCAATGAAAGCGGGCACTTCTTCCGGATGTACAACTCCATCCCGGATCCCCTGCAGGGAAGACCGTAATATCGTGAGTGGAGTCCGGAGCTCGTGCGCCAGACGGGCGGTTCCGGCCAGTCGGGCTTCCTCCAGACGCTGGAGCTTCTCCACCATCCGGTTGACCGATTCTCCGATCGCCGCGAGTTCTTCCTCCCGATAAGCGGGAACGCGTCGATCATACCGGCCTTCCACGATGCCCTCCGCAACCGCTCCGATTTCGCGGAAAGGACGCAACAGTCGCCGTAAGGTTCCGGAGATCATCAAAAGGGTCAGCCCTGCGATGAGCAACAAGCCAACCAGGATCCCGATGTACAACAGTGGCAATCTCGTATCCAGCGCAGCGGCGCGGTAGTCCGGTGCACGCAACAGGAACAGGGTACCGGACTCGATGCGCCACCCCGCGACGATCGCAGGAAAATGAAAGGGATTCCCGGTCGGAATCCGGATGGTTGCCGGTTCGGTTGCAGGCATGGAGAGCCGTTCAATCTGTTTTTCGGTTAACAGCTGAGAAAGCAGGTTTGCCACCGAAGCACTCTGCAGCTCAATTCCCCAAGCGCCGTGGGCACCTTGTCCACCGCCGCCGGGTCCTCCCTGCCCTCCGCCTTCGCCAGATCCGCCCTGTCCGCCTGCGGACAGAAATACCAAACGATCCAACGCTATCGCTGAAAGGCTGGAGTCGTGCAGACTGCCGCCGGGAGACATCAGATAAAACAACATGCCTTCCGCCGAAGCCATGACCCTCAGTTGCCGGCTCATTTCCATCGCAGTAGTACCACGTGCGGCAACTGACTCGATCAGATCGGCGGTCACGATTGTACGGGCCTGGAGCAAACGCACTTCAGAGCGAATCTCCGCCTCGCGAACCAAAAAAACGGATAGTACAAAAACCAGTAGCAGCGATACCGACAGTACCCATGTATAAGAACGTATAAACCGCCGCAGGACGGTTGGCCGCCCGGTCACGTATCGGCCTCAAGCCGGTAACCGACTCCGCGCGCGGTCCGGATCCGCCACTCGGGCATCTGGTCATCCGGTAGTTTCAATCGCTTGCGCAATCGGTCGATATAGAGGTCCACGACCCGGAGTTCTCCCTCAAAATCAAGTCCCCACAGATGGTCAACGACCTGTTCCCGGCTGATGGTATGGTTGGCATTGGCGGCCAGCAGCGCCAGCAGCTGGAACTCGCGCCGCGGCAGGGGCACCGGATTGCCGTCCAGACGGACCGATTGTTCCGCGGTATCGACTTCCAGCAGCGGGGTTCCCGGACGGCCGAATGTAAGCGCTGGTTTTCGCAGCACCGGATCTTTTAGATCCGCGGATTCAGCAACTCGCTTGAGGACGGCTTCCACACGCAGGACCAGTTCGTTGGGGTCAAATGGTTTGACAATATAGTCATCCGATCCGAGCCGGAAAGCGGCGGATTTTTCATCGATTCCGCCCAGGGCGGTCATCATGATCACCGGCAATCCATGGTCAGTGATCGCCTTGCGGGCGATGTCCAGTCCACTGCCGTCGGGGAGCATGATGTCTACGATGGCAAGGTCAAAAAAGCCCGTCCGGAGTTGGAGCGCGGCCTCAGCGGCGTCCGCAGCGCCGACCACCTCGAACCCTGCACGTTTCAAATACCGCGTAGTGATTTCGCGGATTGCCGCATCGTCGTCAATCAAAAGCAACTGCCGCATGAATGCTTCTCCCCCCAACCAGCAGTCTGTCGTTTTCATCATACACCCCCGGCAGAGTGAAAAGAAAACCCCGCCCCGGCGCCGAGCCGGAACGGGGTGAGGTACAGAGTCGGGAGAAAACCGGATCAATCAGAGCGCGCCGTCTTTTTTTGCCATGAAACGGAGCAGGTCGACGGTGCGGTTGGAATAACCCCACTCGTTGTCATACCAGGACACGACCTTGAAGAAACGCTTCTCACCCGGCAGGTTGTTCTGCAAGGTTGCCAGCGAGTCGTAGATCGAGGAACGGTTGTCATGGATGAAGTCGGTGGAGACCAGTTCTTCGTCCGTATAACCCAGATACCCGTTCATATAGGTCTTGGAAGCTTCTTTGAGTTTGGCGTCGATCTCTTCGATCGAGGTGTCGCGCTCCGCGCGGAAGGTCAGGTCAACGACCGAGACGGTCGGGGTGGGAACGCGGAAGGACATACCGGTCAGTTTGCCTTTGGTCACAGGCAGCACTTCTCCGACGGCCTTGGCGGCACCGGTGGTTGAAGGGATGATGTTGATCGCCGCTGCACGGCCGCCGCGCCAGTCCTTTTTGGAAGGACCGTCGACGGTTTTCTGGGTGGCGGTATAGGAATGGATGGTGGTCATCAGGCCGGTCTCGATGCCGATGCCTTCTTTGAGGATGACGTGGACCAGCGGAGCGAGGCAGTTGGTCGTGCAGGAAGCGTTGGACACGACGTTATGTTTGTCGGAGTCGTAGTCGTTCTCGTTGACACCCATCACCAGCGTTTTAACGCCGCCTTTTGCAGGAGCGGAGATGATAACTTTCTTCGCGCCAGCCTGCAGATGGCCACTGGCTTTCTCAAGTTCGGTGAACAAGCCGGTGGACTCGATCACGTAGTCGACGCCGAGGGCTTTCCAGGGAAGGTCCGCCGGATTGCGGGCAGCCATGATGCATTTGACTTTGTCTGTTCCGTTGATTACGAGGGTGTCAGGCTCTGCAAGGTCAGCAGCGCTTTTTTCCGTGGTGACCTCATGTTTGAACTTGCCCTGGGTGGAGTCGTAGC
>CAZBKR010000112.1:0-6352 GCA_964492455.1 uncultured Oscillospiraceae bacterium | reverse complement strand
CCACAGCATTATGGAACGCATTGTCGACTGGTCCGGGACCGGCCGGGCATCAGCCACCCGTTATGAAACGATGCAGGTGTTCGGGAAAGGAGCATATTCCCTCGTCCGCTTCCATCTGGAGACGGGGCGCACACACCAGATCCGGGTACATAGCCTGTATGCGGGACATGCGCTGGTGGGCGACAGTCTATACCCGCAGGTAAAAAAGGACGACGGATCCTGGTTGCCGGATCCCGTCGATCTGGCAATGGGTCGGCAGGCGCTCCACTCCTCGGGGACCACGTTTTCGCATCCCGTCACCGGGCTGACGCTGGACTTTCATTCCGGTCTCCCTGCTGATATGCAGCACGCGATCAGGATGGCGACGTCTCCTTTGCACTCCCGGACTTGAATCGTTCCGCTTCTTCTCTCAGTTGTGCAGCCAGTACCAATGCCTCGTTCCGCCCGCTGTCACCCGACAGCAGACGTGCCAGTTCCCCTCTGCGTTCCGCCTCCCGCAGCATGTCCAGCCGGGTGTAGGTAGTCTGCCCGTCCGTCTGCTTGCTGATCAGAAGATGCTGGTCCGCCATCGAAGCGATTTGCGCGAGATGGGTGACACAGAAGACCTGATGTCTGGATGCCAGCATGGCTAACCTTTCGCCAAGTCGAACAGCGGTTCTTCCCGAAACGCCGGTATCGATTTCGTCAAACACGAGGACCGGCGTTTGATCGGCATCAGCCAGGATGGTTTTGATCGCCAGCATGATGCGCGATGCCTCTCCTCCCGAAGCGATACGGACCAAAGGGCGAAGCGGTTCTCCCGGGTTCGGCGAGATTAGAAACTCAACCTGGTCAACGCCGCGTCGTCCGGGAACCTGGGATGTACCGCTGGATTGTATCGATACCTCGAATCGGACGTTTTTCATGTCGAGTGCGGCCAACTCGCGACAGATGTCCCGGGACAGACCGTCCGCCAGGGAAACGCGGACCGCATGAAGGCCTTCCGCCGCTTCCGCCAAGGATGCAAGCAAGATGTCCTGTTCTTTCTGCAAACGCGCGAGTTTCTCCCGGTCCCGCTCCGCGTTGTCCAGCTCTTCCGCAGCATTTCCCGCGTATGCCAGAACCGCCTCGATGGTGCCGCCATATTTGCGTTTGAGCCTGAACAGCAGATCCAGACGTTTATCGATCTTTTCCAGAGCGGCGGGATCAGCTTCCACTGTGTCCATCAAATGGCGCAAAGTGATCGCGGCTTCTTCGACGCCATATCTTGCGTCACGAACGGCTTCCATCGCTTCCCTGGCTTCTTCCAGACCGGAGGCTGCCGGTTCGAGCGCACTTTCCGCCATGGCAAGAAAAGCGACCGCTGTCCCTTCGTCGTCGCCCGCCAGAATCTGATGTGATTTTTGCAGCGACTCCTGTATATGGGCAATATCTGCAATGACTTTTCGTCTTTTTGTGAGTTTTTCGTCTTCCCCCGGTTGAGGGGAGACTTTTTCGATTTCCGTTATCTGATACCGCAGGGTATCGAGACGGCGTTCCCGCTCGCCCGGGTCTCCGCCAGCCGCCCGTATCGCACGCTGGTTATCCGCATATGCCGTATAGACCACATCATACGCCTCCAGCCGGGCCGCCATGGCGGGACCTCCATACCGGTCGAGCAGACTCAGATGCATTTCGGTTCGAAAGATGGACTGGTTGTCGAACTGCCCGTGGATATCGAGCAGGTGGGGAGCAAGATCCTTCAATAGTCCGGCCGGAACCAATCTTCCGTTCAGACGTGCGATGGTTTTCCCGCTGGATGAGATTTCACGGGCAAGGATGATCTCCGGATCGTCGTCCAGACCGAGATTCTCCGCCAGTTCGGCCGGAAAGTGTCCTTCCGCTATCGAAAAGACGGCTTCCACCACCGCTTTCTCACGGCCGGAACGAACCATGTCTTTGGACGTTCTGCTGCCTGCTACCGAACCGAGCGCGTCGATCAGGATCGACTTGCCCGCTCCGGTTTCGCCGGTTATGATGTTGAGTCCTTCTCCGGGCAGGATCAACGCGTGTTCAATCAGTGCGAAATCCCTGATTTCGAGCCTGGACAGCATGTCGTGGTGTCCCTTCTTCCCTTTTGCCTCAACCGCGTCCGCTTCCGAGTATTTTGCGGATGCTGTCTGCCAGAGAAGCAGCCTGGGCAGGCTTTTTGGTTACAATGAAGACCGTGTCATCCCCGGCAATCGAACCGACGACATCCAGCATCCGCATGGAATCCAGCGCGGAAGCGCTGGCTTGCGCCATGCCGGGCAACGTTTTGATAACCACCATGTTACCCGCGTTTTCACAGGAGATCACCGCTTCGGAAAACACTTTCATCAATCGGCCGGCAGCAATTTCGCCGCTTCTCTCCATCGGGACATAGTGTTGCGCACCGCTGCCGGAAGTGACTTTGACGATGCCCAGTTCCTTGATATCACGGGATACGGTCGCTTGCGTAACTTCAAAACCCTGGGCCCGCAACGCGGACACCAGATCGTCCTGGGTTCCGACTTTCTGTTCCTTGATCAATGACAGGATGCGGGATTGACGCTCATTTTTCCCGATGTTCATCGTACACCTCCGCGTTCGGAAATCTTACCGGGCAGCTTTTCATAAAATCCCGTTTCGGACAATTTGGCCAGTTTCATTGTATTTGAGGCTCTGCGCACAAGGATCCTGTCGGAAGCGGTCATGGTCCCGACCGGGCGTCCGTCGATGGATACTACCGCGGAAAACGGATAATCCAGAATTCCAATGCCTACACTGCTGTCAGCCGACACCACATAACTCCTGTTGTGCAGCGTGTGGGGGCAGATCGGGGTCACCACCATCAGGGCAAGATCCGGCTGGATGATGGGTCCTCCCGCAGACAATGAATAGCCTGTGGATCCGGTCGGCGTGGATACGATGATACCGTCACCCGGAATCCGCTCGACCGGATGTCCGCCGATCGACAAGACCGTGGTCAGAATCCTGGAAATACCGCCTCGCGATACAACAACGTCATTCAGAGCGGTTCGCACCGCCTTGACCTGCCCCGGGCCGTCCAGGAACGATGCTTCGATCAGCATGCGTTCCTCAATGCGGTAGCGGCCTGCCACCAGATCCCCAAGACTCTGCTCCAGTCGTTCCGGTTGAATTTCCGCCAGAAAACCGAGACTGCCCAGATTTACACCGATGATCGGAATGCCTTGGGCGTGATGGTTCTGAACGACCGAAAGAAACGTGCCGTCACCGCCCAGGCACAGGATCAGATCGCAAGAACCCAGATCCCCGCGGATCACGTGTGTAGCCACAGCATGTGTGGACAATCCGTCGTCTGCATCGATCAACGGAGCAGCACCGAGCGCGTGGAGGATGTCCGCAGTCCGAATGGCGGTTGCGAAATTGATGTCTTTAATCGGATTGGAAACGATGCCGATCCTCATAGGCGCCCTCCGGCACGTTGCGTAACGTCTGGATGGATATCATGAATAATATACACGATGGTTTGAATAAAAGCCACCGGAAATAACCGCTACGGTCAGGAATCACTTTCCGGATAATGAGAACGCCGGTCAGCCAGTCCCCGGCACGTGGAAGCGATGGAACCAGGGTCCATCCCTTCCCTCTCATGAATTCTCGACACGCTTCCCTGTACCACGGGATGGTCACCGGCTGCAATCACCGCTACCGGGAGGCCCGGACAGCGTTGCGCGACAGTGGCAGCCAGTGTCATACCGACTCCGCCTGCAGCAACACCGTCTTCCACTGTCACCAGACAGCCGGTCTTTTGGCAGGAGGTAAGTATTGTGTCCAGATCCAGCGGTTTGACCCGCCGGATGTCGATCACCTCACAGGAAATACCCTCTTCTGCCAGTATAGAAGCCGCAAACATTGCGTTGCGCACCATCGATCCGCAGGCCGCCAGTGTCAGGTGCAGTCCGGGGCGCAAGATCTGTGCCTGTGCGGCCGGCAGGATTGCGGGCGATCCACCCTCGGGCAACGTGCGTTCCGCGCCGCGCGGATAGCGAATCGCGACCGGTCCCTGGGACGCATGCAGGGCATGGTGAAGCATAAGCCGCAACTCGCGGTAATCGCGCGGGGCGAGGATTTCAATACCGGGGATCGGCAGCAGATACGCCAGATCATACAATCCCTGGTGTGTCTCGCCGTCTTCCCCCACGACCCCCGCCCGGTCTACCGCAAACACAACGTGCAATCCCTGCAGCGCGGCGTCGTGCAACACCTGGTCAAAGGCGCGCTGGAGAAAAGTCGAATAGATCGCTACGACCGGCACCATACCGCGGCTGGCCATACCGCAAGCCATGGTTACCGCATGCTGTTCCGCTATGCAGACATCGAAAAAGCGGTCGGGAAACCGTGAGGAGAAGGTCGAAAGGCCTGTACCGGAACACATAGCCGCAGTGATGGCGACGATCCGGGAATTGTTCGCGGCCTCTTCGACCAGCGCTTCTCCGAATGCCTCGGAGTAGGACTGTGGTTCATCGGATCCGGTTCGGGGACCGGCTGCTCCGTTGACGCCTTTTTCCACTTCAAACGGGGCAACTCCGTGGTAGTCTTCCGGACTCTCCTCCGCGTAGGTGTACCCCTTTCCCTTTTGTGTACAGACATGAAGCAGCACTGGCCCGTCGATGTCGCGGATGGTTTCCAGATGGCTGGCCAGCGACTCAAGATCATGCCCGTCGACCGGACCGAAATATTTAAAGCCGATGTCCTCGAAAATGACAGGGTACGGACGGGCGATCCGGCGCAGAATTCCTTTTGAAAACTCGATCATTTTTGCAGCCGGTTTCCCAAAAAGCGGGATCCGGTTTAAAACGACCTCGACACGGGATTTCACCCGCAAATAGGTGTGAGACAACCGGACTTTGTTCAAATGGCTGGCGATTCCGCCCCGGTTCCGATGGATTGACATCTGATTGTCGTTCAGGATGACAATCAGACGTTCGGAAAACTGTCCGGCGTCGTTGAGTGCCTCAAAAGCCATCCCGCCGGTCAACGCGCCGTCTCCGATGACAGCGACCACCCTGCCGGACTCCCCGCGCAGATGCTTGCCACGGAGAATACCGAGTGCAGCCGATATCGAGGTGCTGCTGTGACCGGTATTGTAGGAATCGAATAGACTTTCTTCCCTTTTTGGAAATCCGGAAAGCCCGTTTTCGGTCCGTAGCGTGTCAAACCGGTCCGAACGGCCGGTCAGCAGCTTGTATGTATAGGTCTGGTGGCCGACATCCCAGACAATCTGGTCGAACCGGAGATCAAAAGCGTCCAGCAGGGCGATCGTCAGTTCGACCACGCCCAGATTGGACGCGAGATGTCCCCCGTTCTTTGAAACCGTGCGGATGATGGTCTCGCGAATCTCCTCCGCGAGCTGTCTGCGTTGCGGCCATGTGAGGTCTTTCAGGTCGGCGGGACCTTTGATACGGTCCAGTATACGTTGCGGGAGCATGCTATCTACGATTCCCTCTCCGTCAAATAATCGATCAGTCCATCCAGAAATGCGGTATCCAGGTCTGCTTCTCGCAGTGTACCGAGTGAGACCGCCGCACGGTCGGCAGCCTCGTGCAGTCTGTTTTGTGCCTCATCCAGCCCCAGCAGCGACACATAAGTGGACTTGTGGTCACGTGCGTCTTTCCCGGGTGTTTTTCCGAGCTGGTCCGCGGTCGCAGTCGCATCCAGCAGATCGTCCCGGATTTGAAAAGCAAGACCCGCTTGTTCCGCGTATCTTTCCAGTGCGGCAACCAGAACAGGATCCGGCTCTGCCAGATCCGCCGGCACCAGCAGAGCAGACTCGAGCAAAGCCCCTGTTTTCATACGGTGCATACGCCGGAGTGAAACTTCGTCCGCAGAATTCTGCGCATAGTGCATATCGGTTGCCTGTCCACCGATCATCCCTTCGATACCGGCCATGCGTGCGATACGGAATGCGGCACGTACCCGCGCCTGCCATCCATACGATCCATCCGGTAGCGTACAGTGTGCAAACAGGAGCTCAAAAGCTTGGTTGAGCAGGAAATCGCCCGCCAGAACAGCGGTTGCTTCGTCGTATTGCCTGTGACAGGTCGGCCGCCCTCTACGAAGATCGTCGTCGTCCATACAAGGCAGATCGTCGTGAATCAGGGAGTAGGTGTGGATCATTTCGAGTGCGCAGGCATAGGGAATCGTTTCCGAATGCGGCAATCCGAACATGTCGCCGGTCGCCAGCAGCAGAACCGGGCGCAACCGTTTCCCTTCTCCCATCAGACTGTAACGGGCCGCCTCGACGACCCGTGCCTCCGGTCCTGTCGGAGAAGGCAACACCTCAGCAAGTGCCAGATCCGTTTCCCGCTTCAAAAAAGAAAATCTGTCT
>CAZBKR010000111.1:0-6383 GCA_964492455.1 uncultured Oscillospiraceae bacterium | reverse complement strand
TGCGGCCCCGCTGCAGGTATTCCTTGTGCACCCCGAACCGCCCGGACGCGACCTGGACGATCGCGTTATCCGCGTAATCGTAGAGGTCTTTATGCAGACCGCCTTCTCCGGTATTGAAAAAGATGTTGAGTTCTTTGGCCGCCATCGCCATCGATTTCTGGGCGTTGAGCGAGATCGAGCCGAACGACATCGCGGAAAACATGATCGGTGTGTTGAGCTCGACCAGCGGGGGTAGTTTGGTGCGCAGGGTGTCCCCGGCTCCCATCTCGATCCGGACCGGCTTGCTCCCCAGGTAGGTTCGGGTTTCCATCGGCTCGCGGAGGGGGTCGATCGAGGGGTTGGTGACCTGGCTCGCGTTGAGCAGCATGTGGTCCCAGTAGATCGGGTACGGTTTGGGACTGCCCATCGCGGACAGCAGCATGCCGCCGGACCCGGCCTGGCGCGAGACCTCCTTGATGGCCTCCATCGTCCAGTTGGCGTTGGTTCGGAATTCGTTGGGATTCGAGCGGATGCGCAGCGCCCGGGTCGGGCAGATGGAAACGCAGCGCTGGCAGTTCACGCATTTGGTTTCGTCCGCGCGGATTGCGCCGGTGTCCGGATCGACCGAGTGAACCTCGTTCGCGCACTGCCGCACACAGGCACCGCAGCGGATGCAGCGGTCTTCGTCCCGTTCGACGAGATAGTCGGATGTATAAAAATCCATCTGGTTACCCCTTTCCCGGCTGATCCAGTGTCACGATCACCGGTTTGCCGCCTTCGACCGACCAGAGCCGGTCAGGGGAGGCACATACGGTGCGGATGGCAGCCTCTTCGCTGGCAAAGAACACTTCGTCGCCCTTTTCCGCCGCCATCAGAGCCCGGAGTTTGAGCCGGTCGTTGAGTGCCAGCAGCCCGTTGTTCGAACCCACCAGAATCGAAAAGGGCCCGTTGATCAGGGCGCTGGAGTAGATTGCGCGCAACGTCGTGTAGTAGCGTCTGCGCTCCGGCTCCATCCGCTCGATCTCGCTCCACATCGGGGCGGCGAGAATGTCCGAGCAGGTCTGGAGTCCGAGCTTTTCCTTCCGGACAAAAAAGTCGAACAGGTAGGTAATGACTTCTGTATCGGTGCGGAGGGTACAGTTGTACCCGAACATTTCGATGTAGCGCCGGTTGGCATCGTAGGAGGAAATTTCACCGTTGTGGACGATCGACCAGTCCAGGATCGTAAAAGGATGCGCCCCGCCCCACCATCCAGGTGTGTTGGTCGGAAACCGGCCGTGAGCGGTCCACAGGAAACCCCTGTACTCTTCCAGTCGGTAGAAGGCACCGACGTCTTCGGGATACCCGACCGCCTTGAAGGCGCCCATGTTTTTTCCACTGGAAAACACGTATGCCCCGTCGATCTCGCGGTTGATCCGCATCACGCAGCGGGCTGTAAATTCGTCTTCATCCAGGTCGGATTCGGCCAGCCGCACCCGGTCCGGACGGACGAAATAGCGCCAGATCAGGGGACTCTCGCCGATGCCGCGCACCTTGCGGGTGCCGATGCGGCCGGCGGACTCGATGTCGTAATGGCGATTGAGGAAGGCCTCCGCGGCCTCCCGTGCGGCAGCATTGTCATAAAAAATGTGGAATGCGAACAATTCCGCGTATTCGGGGTAGATGCCATAAGCCGCGAATCCGCCGCCCAGACCGTTGGAACGGTCGTGCATCAGGGAGATCGAGCGGATGATCCGCTCCCCCGAAAACCGCTCTCCCTTGCGGTTCATGATCGCGCTGATGGCACAGCCGGAGGGGATCCGGACCTGGCCCTCTCGTAGCAGCATGTGTGTTCTCCTTTCGGTCAGGGACGATGAAGCGCGCCGGCCGCAAGCCGGATACGCTCCACGGCCGCCTCGGTGTTGGATCGGGTGGCAAAGGCGGTCAGCCGAAAGTACCCTTCCCCTGCCGGGCCGAAGCCCGCACCGGGGGTACCGGCCACGCCCGCCACTTCCAGCAGACGGTCGAAAAATGCCCAGGACGGGGTGTTGCCGGGGGTCTGGATCCACACATACGGGGCATCGACCCCGCCGTAGACAGCAAAACCCGCATCCGCCAGTCCTTCGCGAATGATCCGTGCGTTGTCCATGTAGTGCCGGACGATGGCACCGGTCTGCTCCCGGCCTTCGGGAGTAAAGACCGCCGCCGCGCCCCGCTGGGTGATGTAGGATACCCCGTTGAAGCGGGTGGCCTGCCGGCGGCTCCAGAGAGCATGCAGTGAAACCCCGTCCCGTTCCAGTTCCCGGGGAACCACCGTGTAAGCGCACCGCACCCCGGTGAAACCCGCGGTTTTGGAAAAGCTTTTAAACTCGATCGCACAGGAACGCGCTCCCGGTATTTCGTAAATGCTCCGGGGGATACCCGGAGTGGTGGTATAAGACTCGTAAGCGGCATCGTAGAGAATGACCGACCCGTGCAGCCGGGCGTAGGCTACCCAGGCTGCCAGTTCTTCCCGTCCGATGACCGCCCCGGTCGGGTTGTTGGGGAAACAGAGGAAGATCAGGTCCGGGACCTGGCCTTCCGCCGGGGGCAGCGGCACAAATCCATTGTCCGCGCGGCAGGGGAGGGTTACGATTCTGCTCCAGTGCCCGTCGGACTGGAGCGTTCCAGCCCGTCCCGCCATCACTGTGCTGTCCACGTAGACCGGATAGACCGGATCACAGACCGCAACACGGGAATCGTCCGCGAAAATCTCCCCGATACAGCCGGTGTCGGATTTCGCGCCGTCGCTGACGAATACTTCGTCCGCATCCACCTCGATGCCCCGTACCCGGTAGTCATGTTCCGCGATGGCCTCCCGCAGGAATGCGTACCCGTGATCCGGTCCGTATCCGCGAAAGCTCTCCTCCTGCGCCATATCGTCACACGCCGCATGCATCGCACGCACCACTGCGGGTACCAGGGGACGGGTGACATCTCCGATGCCCAGACGGATGACCGGGCGGGGGGGCGCCGAAGCTTCGTGCCGGCGGATACGTGCTGCGGTTTCGGAAAACAGATATTGACCGGGAAGCAGGGAGAAAAACGGATTGGGCTTTGCCATATTGCGGGCTCCTTTGCCTTGAAAGACTATGTGTCGAGTACCTGGCGCGCGACAGCCACCATCGGATTGCCGGTGTCCATGCTGCGTTTCTGCAGAAAGCGGTGCGCCTGTTCTTCCGACATGTTGTTGCGTACGATCAGGATCTGTTTGGCCTGTTCGATGATCCTGCGGTCGGATTCGGGCCGCGCGCCCGGACGTTTGTCCGAAGCGGGTGCCTGTGCCGCCGCCTGTCCCGGTCTGGCCTCATGGACGGGGACCGGTTTTTTATGGGTTGAGGAAACCGCAAGCTGCCGGGTTTCCAGCAGCATGCGGACCGAGTCCAGCAGTTCGATCGGGCGGATCGGGGTCCGGAGCGCGAATACACCCGGACGGCCGCTGTCCCAGACCTCGTTGACCGCCAGCAGCACCAGCAGGTCGTAATCCTCCGGGAGTTCATTGATCAGGGCTGCGGCCGGAAGGCCGGACAGACACCCGGGAAGAATCACCACACCTCCCCCGTCCAGACGGGAGACGGCTTGCAGCAGCTGGATACGGCTCGTGGCCTCCGCTGCGGACTGGATGCCCGCAGACAGCAGAATCCGCTTCACCTGGTCGATCATCGAGGCATCCGGGAAAGCCAGGATGATGTTTCTCACGTCACGCACCCCCCTCGGTGGTTTGCCGGCGCGGCCTGTCCAGTCGCCTGTCCGAGCCGCGCCGGACTCTTTTTCCGACGGATCAATGAGCCAGCAGATACCGGTCCAGCTCCCATCCGGTGACGGTGGTACGGAAGGAATCCCATTCGGCCCGCTTTGCCTCGGTGTATTTGCCGAGCACGTGGGTACCGAGGGTGTCGCGCATCAGGTCGTTCTGCTCCAGCTCGTCCAGCGCTTCTGCCAGATTGGCGGGAAGGCTGTAGATCTGGCGGGCTTCGCGTTCTTCGAGGGACATCACGAAGATGTTCGAGTCAACGGCCGGGGGCGGAGTGATCTTGTTCTTGATCCCGTCCAGTCCTGCCGCCAGGCAGAGCGCGAGTTCCAGATAGGGGTTGCAGGCCGGGTCGGGGCAGCGCAGCTCAATCCGGGTGGAGGCGCCGCGTGCAGCGGGTATGCGGATCAGCGGGCTGCGGTTGCGGGCGGACCAGGCGATGTAGCAGGGGGCTTCATACCCGGGCACCAGCCGTTTGTAAGAGTTAACCAGCGGATTGGTGACCGCGGTCATCCCGCGGATGTGTTTCATCAGGCCGCCGATAAAGTATTTCGCGTCCTCGGACAGGCCGTCCGGTGTCGAGGGATCGTAAAACGCGTTCTTCCCGTTTTTGGAGAGCGACATGTTCGTGTGCATACCGGAACCGTTGATTCCGAACACCGGTTTGGGCATAAAGGTCGCATGCATGCCGTACCGTTTTGCGATGGTTTTGACAACCAGCTTGAAGGTCATGATGTTGTCCGCGGTCCGAAGCGCGTCGTCATACCGGAAATCGATCTCGTGCTGTCCGGGAGCGACCTCGTGATGCGAGGCTTCGATTTCAAATCCCATGTCCTCCAGCGTGAGCACGATCTCGCGGCGGATGTCTTCGCCCTGCCCGATCGGCTCGAGGTCAAAGTACCCTCCCACGTCGTGGGATACCGTGGTCGGTTTACCGTCGTCGTCGAAGTGGAACAGGAAGAACTCGCATTCCGGACCGACGTCAAACGAATAGCCCATTCCCGCCGCTTCTTCCAGCACCTTGCGCAGCACATAGCGCGGGTCTCCCGCGAAAGGCTGTCCGTCGGGCGTGTAGACATCGCAGATCATGCGCGCGACTTTGCCCTGCTGCGGGCGCCAGGGGAAGATCACGAAGGAATCGAGATCGGGGCGCAGGTACATGTCCGACTCTTCAATGCGGACAAAACCTTCGATCGAGGACCCGTCGAACATCACTTCGTTCGCGAGCGACTTCTTCAGCTGGCTCGCCGTGACCGCCATGTTCTTGAGTGTACCGAGAATGTCCGTGAACTGGAGACGGATGAATCGCACATCCTGTTCCTCGACGATACGGACGATGTCCTGGGCAGTGTACCTGGCCATGTGTTAGACCCTCCTTGCAAAAAAAAGGGGGAGCCCCGCGCCTGCTGACGGCCGGAGCTCCCTCGCCCTTGTGTTGGTGTGATTCTAGCACCACCGAATTGTATCTGTCAACTGGTTTTTCACATTATTTTGCAGGTCTGTAAAATTTTCTTGCATGTTGAGAAAATGGTTCGTCGATCTCATCCGATTTGTCAAAGATGCACAGATCCTCTCCATATAGGCGTTTTGCGGCAATCGAAAGCAGATGATCGGCGAAATCCGGGTTCTTAGGCAATAATCCACCGTGCAAATACGTGCAATACGTATTGAGATAGACTGCACCTTCAGTACCGTCCTCCCCATTGTTGCCATGCCCCCGTCCAACGGTGGCAAGAGGCTGCACTCCGGGTCCCAGCCGGGTCTTCCCCGCGTGGTTTTCAAACCCGACCAGCAGAGGATCCCGCCCCGCGGCACGAAGGATCCCACTGGTTCCGGATACATCCCCGATCATGCGCACCGAGCCCGCGTGGGTCTCCAGATCGATCGCGCCGAGTCCGGGCACGGTAGCGCCGTCCGCGGCGACATAGAAACGTCCCATCATCTGGAGACCGCCGCAAACACACAGAAATACCACGCCCGCCTCGACCGCGGTGTGGATCGCCTCACCGTTTCCACAGGCCAGATCTTCTCCGACACGCACCTGTTCCGCGTCCTGACCGCCGCCCAGCAGCACAAGATCATATGCGGCCGGATCGAACCGCTCCCCGATTCCGACTGTATGAAGCTCCAGCTGATACCCGCGCCATTCGCATCGGCGCCGCAGCGCGAGCAGGTTGGCACGGTCACCATAAAGGTTGAGGAGTTCGGGATACAGATGGCACATCCGGAGTGTGTTGCTGCTCACGCGGGATCCCCCCCTTCTCCGAAGACGGTCACACCATATTGACTGAGCGCACCCGCGCGGAGTTCCAGCATCGCGGTGTAGTTGGGCAGCACATAGAGCGCTTTGCCCGGAGGACAGGCAGCAAGCGCTTCCGAGAGCATCCGGCCCGCGTCTTCGTCTGCGCGGAGGGTGCCGGAAGCCCGTCCTGCGTACCGGAGCCGCAGCGCCATGTCCCACACCCGGCGTCCGGAAACGAAAAGCGGGGCGGGCAACGCCCGGTCTTCGAATCGGGCATCCCAGATCCAGGAAGTATCGCGTCCATCCGCATCCGCGGAATTGAGGAGCATAAAGAGCGCACCCGCGTCCGGGGCAGCGCATACGTGATCGAGCGCCCGGTCCATGCCGACCGGG
>CAZBKR010000110.1:0-6425 GCA_964492455.1 uncultured Oscillospiraceae bacterium | reverse complement strand
GCCGTCCCGGCGGGAGATTCGGCATACCCCTCGTGGACACGGCCCGGGAGCAGCACCAGCACATCCCCCTCGCTGACGGTGTGACGCTCGTCGTCCTGGCGCAGGTATACGGTTCCCCGGAGCCCCACGATCACCTCGATGTCGTCGATGGTCCGGGCGCGGTGGGACCACGGACGGTCCGCGGTGAACACGCCCGCGCGGACGAGATGGAGGGGTCGGCGGATGTCGGCGCGCAGATAAAACATAGTCAATATTGTCCACCCGTTGTACGTGCTGTCTACCGACAGACGGGAACCCATGTGCAACAATAGGATATATCTGCACACGTCCCGAAGCAATCCGGGACCCACATCACCAACCGAAACGGAGATACATTTCATGCCGGATACAAAACACCCCGCACCTCTCCCTCTCCGGGATTTCCGGATCGACGACCCGTTCTGGTCCGGATACATGGACCTCGTGCGCGACACGGTCATCCCCTACCAGTGGGAAGCGCTCAACGACCGGATACCGGGCGCGGAGCCGAGTTTTGCGGTCCGCAACTTCCGGATCGCCGCAGGGCTGGAGGAAGGCGAATACGGCGGCCGGGTGTTTCAGGACAGCGACGTCGCCAAGTGGCTCGAGGCCGTGGGGTATTCCCTGGCGGTCCGGCCCGACCCGGCGCTCGAAGCGACCGCGGACGCCATGATCGAGCTGATCGGGCGCGCGCAGCACCCCGACGGGTATCTCAATACCTATTTCACGATCAAGGAACCCGGGCGCAGGTGGACGAACCTGTGCGACTGCCATGAGCTCTACTGCGCGGGACACATGATCGAAGCCGCGGTCGCGTATTACGAAGGGACCGGCAAGCGAACGCTTCTGGACATCCTGTGCCGGTACGCGGACTATATCGCGACGGTGTTCGGCTCCGGGGAGGGTCAGCTGCGGGGGTACGACGGGCACGAAGAGATCGAGCTTGCGCTGGTCCGGCTGTACGGCGCGACCGGAGAGAAAAAGTACCTGGATCTCGCCCGTTTCTTTGTGGAGGAACGCGGACGGGAACCCAATTTCCTGATGGAGGAGTTCCGGTCGGGCCGGCACACCAACCCGTTCCGCCCGACCCATCCGCTCGCCCGGGGCAATCTGGAGTATTTCCAGGCGCACAAACCGGTCACGGAACAGGAGGACGCGACCGGACACGCGGTCCGCGCGATGTACCTGTACTCCGCGATGGCTGACCTCGCGCGTGAGACCGGGGACGAGGGGATGCTGCAGGCCTGCCGGCGACTGTGGGACAGCACGGTGAACCGCCGGATGTACGTCACGGGCGGCATCGGCTCCGCGCGGGACGGCGAGGCGTTCACCCTGGACTGGGATCTGCCCAACGACACAGTGTACGCCGAGTCCTGCGCTTCGGTCGGGCTGGCGATGTTCGCGCACCGGATGCTCCGGCTGGATCCGGACGCGCGGTACGCGGATGTGCTGGAGCGGTCGTTATACAACACTGTGCTCGGATCCATGGCCCGGGACGGAAAGCATTTCTTCTATGTGAATCCGCTTGAGGTGTGGCCCGCGGCGTCCGAACGGAACCCGGGGCGGCGGCACGTCAAACCCGAACGCCAGGCGTGGTTCGGATGCGCATGCTGCCCGCCCAACGTCGCCCGGCTTTTAGCCTCGCTCGGCCGTTACGCGGCATCCGCGGGCGGGGATACGGTCCGGGTGCATCTGTATGTCGGGGGTCAGATGGACGTCCGGCTGGACAAAGGCGCGGCGCGGCTGCGCATCGGGGGAGGCTACCCCTGGACAGGGGAGGTGCGGATCCGGGTGGAAAACGCGGAAGTGCCGTCCTTCCGGCTCGCGCTCCGCATCCCGGGCTGGTGCCGGCGCTGGAGCGCGCGGCTCAACGGAGAGACGGTCTCCGCTTCTGTTGAAAAGGGATACCTGACTGTCGAGCGGGACTGGAAGGCCGGTGACGAGATCTCGCTGTCGCTCGATATGCCGGTCGAGCTGCTCCAGGCGCATCCGCAGGTCCGCCAGGACGCGGGCAAGGTCGCGCTGCAGCGCGGGCCGCTGGTCTACTGCCTCGAGGAGGCGGACAACGGCGCCAACCTGCCGGCGCTCTCGATCCCGGGGGACGCGGTGTTCCGGTATACCTTTGACGACGACCTCCCGGGCGGCGCGGGGACGGTCCGGCTCACAGGCCGCCGGCTCCGCGAGGCGGACTGGGAAGACACGCTCTACCGTCCGGCCGGGGGCTGCGGGGACACCGACGCGGTTGCGATCCGTGCGGTGCCGTACTTCCTGTGGGGCAACCGGGGCCGGGGCGAGATGGCCGTCTGGATCCGGTGCGATTCCTGACGACCGCATACCGGACGGCGGGATCGGTTATAGAATAAGAACAGACGGATCGGCACCGGACCGCCGCCCCAACGGCGACACGGATCCGGCGCGACACAAGGAGGACGACCATGATCGACTACGGGAAACTCCGCGGATTCAACTACTCCCCGAGCAACATTCCCTACGGTGGAGACCGGTGGGAGCACTACGACCACGCGGTCGCGGACCGCGAAATGGGGTACGCCGAACGGCTCCGGTTCAACAGCGCGCGTGTGTTTTTCAACTACGCAAGCTATGCGAAAAACCGGGAACTCTTCCTCGCGAACATCCGGGATTACGTCCGGACCGCCTGGAGCCACGGGATCTCCACAAGCCCGGTGCTGTATGCCGGCTTCCGGTTCCTGCCGGAGGACTTCCAGCGCAAAGGGGGCGTGGACGAAACCGGTCTGCAGCCGCTGGCAAAGACCATCGAGGACAAGAGCTCCTGGGTACTGGGCGAAAAATACTTTGACGACATCCTCGCCACGATCGGGGACGAACCCGGGCTGCTGTTCTGGGACATCTCCAACGAGCCCGGGTATACCGACGACTTTGTGACCTGGTACGACGACGAGCCGGAATACCTCCAGACCTTCCGCACCCGGCCGAACATGGAGGTGCTGCGGGAGCGTCAGGAAAAAACCTGGGAAATCGTCCGGCACTTCTGCAGGTATGTCAAAGCAAAGGATCCCAAACATGACCTCGGCGTCGGGAATATCTTCATTTTCGAGACCGAACCCAGCAAAACCGCGGATCTGGTGGACGTGATCATCTTCCACGACTACTCCGCCACCCGCGGGCGGTTGCGCAAGATCCTCGACATGGCCAAGGCGATCGGGGAGAAGTACGGCAAACCGGTGCTCGACAACGAAACCTGCTGCCTGTGCCGCTCCAACCCTTACGACATGGCGATTCAAATGCATGAAGAATACGGAATCGGATGGTATCTGTGGGAGCTCATGATCGGGAACAACATGTGGACCCGCGCGCACGGGATCTTCTACCCGGACGGCACGATCCGCGACCCCTCGATCGTCGCGGCGGTACTCGGATTCCACCGGAACCGGGGAGACAATTACCCTGTGATCCGCGCGGACGTGAACCAGGAAGACTACGTGACCGAGCTGCTCAAACGGATCGACACGCTCATGATCTCCACCCGCCGGAACCGCCGGATCGACCACTCGACCGACGCCGCGGAAGTGCTGGAACTGTGTGAGTACGCCGCCAACATCCTCGAAGCGGGCGAGCTCGTTCCGATGACGTACCCCCCGACCGCGCGGGTCGCGGCTTACCGCCGGCAGGCCGATCCGGACGTCGAGGAACTCAAGGACTGGCTGATGGAAATGGCCACGACGCTCAAAAACGCCTGCCGCATCGTGTGACGTCCGCACCAAGCAACCGCCCGAAGGAGGACCTCAAATGAAAAAAGCACGCCTGGTTCTCGACCCCCACTTCACCATCGCGCCGGTGGACAAACGGCTGTACGGAGTGTTTATCGAGCCGATCCACCGGATTATCGACGGCTGCATCTACAACCCGGACCACCCGACCGCGGACGAAAACGGATTCCGCGGAGATGTGCTCGCGCTCATGCGCGAACTCCGCCCTACCCTCATCCGCTATCCGGGCGGAAACTATGTCTCCAACTACCACTGGAAAGACGGCATCGGCCCCCGGGAAAACCGGCCCGTCCGGTTTGACAAAGCCTGGCGTGCGGTCGACCGCAACCGGGTCGGAATCGACGAGTACTACGACTACTGCAAACTCGTCGGAGCCGAACCCATGCTCGCGGTCAACCTCGGCACCGGCACTCCCGAAGAGGCCGCGGACGAAGTCGAATACTGCAACATGGAAGGCGGCACCACCCTCAGCGATCTCCGGCGCCAGAACGGCCACGACGCCCCGCAGGGCATCCGGCTCTGGTGTCTCGGCAACGAAATGGACGGCCCCTGGCAGGTCGAACAGAAGACCCCGACCGAGTACGGCCGGATCGCCCAGGAAGCCGCCAAGATGATGAAATGGGTCGATCCCTCGATCGAGCTGGTCGCCTGCGGGAGCTGCACCAACGAACCTTTCATGCCGACCTACCCCGAGTGGGACCGGATCGTGCTGGACCTCTGTTACGACAAGGTGGAATATCTGTCGCTGCACCGGTACCTCGCGTACGACCCCAAGGTCGGAGGCGCGTTCACCCAGCCCACGACCATCGAGGATCTGCCCTGCATCGCGGCCGACATCCACAACTACCTCGACACCTGCCTGGCCGCCGCGGACTTTATCCGCGGAAAACGCCGTTCCGACAAACAGATCGGGATCTCCTTTGACGAATGGGGCGTCCGCTCAAGTTTCGACGTCGCACCGGAAGGGCTCAACTGGACCGAAAAACCCTCGCCCGACCGCGAAATCCGTGCCCGGGTATCCAACGTCGTGGACGCGATGGTCTACGGGAGTCTCCTGATCACGTTCCTCAACCGGTGCGACCGGGTCAAAATCGCCTGCGAGTCCATCGTCATCGGCGGCATGATCGGGGTCGATCCGGAAGGCGGGGCCTATCGCCAGACCACCTTCTACCCCTTCCGCGACGCCGCGACCTACGGACACGGCGTGGTCCTGCGCCCCTCTCTCGACAGCCCGACTGTCCGCACCGACCTGTCGGGAGACCTCCCGGCCGTCCAGACCGCGACCGTCCTCAACGAGGAAGAAGGCACGGTCACCGTATTTGCGGTCAACCTCGGCCTCCGCGAACCCATCGCACTGGAACCCGATCTCACCGCGTTCGACAAAGTGACGCTCGCAGAACACATCCAGCTCCACGAAGACCAACCCCTCGCGGGCAACACCCTCACGAATCCGGACCGGGTCGTCCCGCACAACGTCCCCGTCGGGGAAGGGCCCGTGACGCTCCCGCCGCTGTCCTGGAACGTGCTCCGCTACCGGATCGGCTGAGGGCAGGATAACAACCCCACAAAAAGCAACCGGCGCGGGACCTGTCGTCCTGCGCCGGTTTTTTACCGTCTGCTTCGCTTGGTTTCGACCGGGGATGCCTCCGTCTAGAGACTGGCCAGCACCTCTGTGCTCACCGCGTCGAGGCGGTCGACCGCCTCTCTCGGGAGGGTCAGGTCCGCGGCCGCGAGATTGTCGTCCAGGTGCTCGATCCGCTGGGTGCCGACGATCGCGGTGGTCATGCCGGGACGCGCGAGCAGCCAGCCCATCGCGACCTGCGCGATGCTGGTGTCCAGCTCCCCCGCGATGTCCCGCAGCAGATGGATGAGCGGGGTTTCCTTTTTCAGATGCTCCGGTACAAAAAGCCGTCGTTCCGCGCGGAAGTCGTTCGGCGCAATCCGGGCTTTGCCGAGGTGATATGCCCCGGTCAGCAGGCCTTTGGCCAGCGAGCTGTAACTCGTGAAGGCGATCCCGTTGGCGGCGCAATAGGCGAGTATTCCGTTGTCCTCGGGTTCGCGCTGGAGCAGAGAATACTCCAGCTGGACCGCGTCGATTCGGGCGATTGCGGTCGCGGCCTGGAGCTGCGCCAGAGAAAAGTTGGACACCCCGATCGCCCGGATTTTGCCCTCTTCCTTGAGCCGGAGGAACGCTCCCAGGGTCTCGTCCAGCGGGATGTCGTTGTTGGGCCAGTGGATGTAGTACAGGTCGATATAGTCGGTCCCCAGGTTCCGGAGGGAATTCTCTGCCGCCTGCCGGACATCCGCCGCCCCAAGGTGGGAGGGGCTCACCTTGGTCGCGATCACGCAATGGCTGCGGATACCGCCCAGCGCGCGGGCCACGACCGTCTCGGAGTGCCCGTCCCCGTATCCTTCAGCGGTGTCGAAGGTGGTAACCCCTCTGTCAAAAGCGCGGCGCAGCACCGCGATGTTATTGTCGTCGCTTGTGAAGTTCCACTTGCCATCGTTCCCGAGTTCCCAGCAGCCGAAGGTGATGGCGGAAACCTCAATCCCGGTTCTCCCAAGCTGTGTGTACTTCATAGTGTCGCTCCTTTGCTCTGTCTGCCGTCAAAAGGGGGCAACGTTTCTGTTATCAAAATACGTTCTATATAGATTATA